>JBEEOC010000056.1:0-12629 GCA_041191845.1 Actinomycetota bacterium
GGGGCGATAAATATCTCTATCGCCAGTCTTCATCTTGCCTACAGCCATACCGAGTAAAGATTTAAGCCTTAACAAACGGGTACTGATTTAAGCGTCCGACTAGGCATAAGGGTACTAGAGCAAGGCCTCCTTGCCTATTCCCAGAGAAGTCACATCTTTATCCCACACGCTCAATACGCCCCAGTAATAGACTCAAACCATGAGCAACAACGACTTCAACCCAGCAAATAGCCCCATTATCCAGATCGAGCGCCGAAAGGCGATCGCGATATTCGCAGCCGCCGCCATCCTCGCGGCCTCACTCGGATTCGGATTGACCAAGGTTGGTTCGGGTTTTGCATCGCGTTCTAGCAATGGCATCACAGTCACTGGCTCTGCCAAGACATCTGCAACTGCAGATAATGTCGTGTGGACGCTCAACGTCTCACTCACTCGACCAAGTGTTGCATCTGCGGTTGAGAAAGTCGGAACTGACGTTGTTGCAGTAACGAAATACCTGACCGATGGTGGCGTTGCCCCATCCGATATCACTCTTGGATCTGTATCAACCTATGCAAATGAAGAGTGGCAGAACGGAAATAACACAGGTCGCATCCTTAACTATCGTGCTAACCGTGATGTTGTTGTTCGCTCCAAGGATGTCCAGCTCATTTCTAAGCTCTCCCAAGGAATTGGTTCACTTCTTCAAACAGGTGTGAGCGTTAACAACTTTGGACCTCAGTACTACATCTCAACTCTGCCATCACTGCGACCTAAGCTTCTTGAAGAGGCGATGAAAGATGCCAAGATTCGCGCCGAAGCAATCACAAAGGCAGTCGGCGGCGATGTGGGATCTGTCCAATCAGTTCGCTCTGGCGTCTTCCAAGTAACAACTCCAGATTCAACTATGACATCTGATGTTGGAGCATATGACACAACAAGTATTGAGAAGACAATCACCTCAACCGTCTCGGTCACATTCTCCGTTAAGTAGATTTGATGGAGTTTGCTCTCGCCGTTGATATCGGTGGCACAAAAGCTACCGTTGCAATCGTCGACTCAAATTTCGCGGTGCGCCATCGAATCGAGATCTCAACTGGAGAGGCTGAAGATTTAGAGGCGAAGTTATTTGAGGCAGCGAAGGAAGTCCTTGCCCAACATCAGGGCGATCTCGTCGGTGTTGGGATTGGATCAGCAGGGCCGCTCGATTTTGCCAAGGGAACGATTAGCCCAGTGAACATTCCTGGCTGGCGAAATTTCGATGTCGTTTCCCTCTTTAAGAATCTCACGAAAAATCAGAAGGTGGTCCTGCGCGGCGATGGCATGGCAGTTGCAGATGCTGAATTCCAACTGGGTGCAGGACGTGGAAGTCGCAATATGTTGGGAATGGTTGTCTCAACAGGGGTTGGCGGTGGATTGATTCTTGGCGGTCAGTTGATTCCAGGCGAGAGTGGAAATGTCAGCTTCTTTGGCCACCACACCATCAACCACTCGGGAAGGTTATGTGCCTGCGGTCGCATTGGATGTGTTGAGGCATATGCAAGCGGACCGAGCATGGTCAAGCAGGCGATTGAGCGAGGATGGAAGAGCAATAACAACGACTTTATCTCTCTGGCAGAAGATGCTCGTCAAGGGAGCGCTCTAGCTCTTGAAGTAATTGATGAAGGAGCTCAGGCTCTTGCTGTGGGAATTATCAATGTTGCAGCAATCAATGATCTCGAGCTAATTGTTATTGGCGGTGGCGTCTCTCATGCCGGTGATGTTTATTGGGAGCCTCTTCTTCGCCATATTTCGGCAGAGCTCTCACACTTCTCATTTCTCTCAGGGTTAAGAGTTAAGAAGGCAGAACTATTGCGAGACTCTGGAATTCTTGGTGCAGCGCTTGGGGCTTTAAAGCCTGAACAGTAATGTCAAGTATTAAAGCGGAATATTGGTATGGGTTCCGCGGCGATGTGGGGCGGATGCTAGAGCCTGCACGAGTGCTGTACGGGTTTGAGAAGGTTCAATCACTTCATCGACAGCGCCGATCTCTACCGCGGTAGTAATTCCACCCGAAACTCGATCATGCTCTGCGGCAAGTTCGAGCTCCATTGCTATGCGTTGTTCCTCTGGCAGGTCTGCAAGAAGCCTTCGGTGAAGAACTCGCACGGCAGCAACTGCGCCCATCACAGAAACTTCGGCTGTTGGCCAAGCGAATGTGCGGGTAGCACCTAGAGACTTTGAATTCATCGCAACATATGCACCGCCATATGCGCGGCGAGTAATTAAGGTCACGCGAGGGACTACCGATTCAGCGAATGCATGGAGCAACTTCGCGCCACGTCTTACCGCACCTTCCCACTCTTGACCTGGGCCAGGTAAGAAACCTGTGACATCTGCAATGACAATCATTGGAATACCAAAGGCGTCACAGGTGCGGACAAAGCGCGCCGCCTTCTCGGCAGCGGCAGCATCGAGAACGCCACCGATATGAGCCGGGTTATTAGCAATCACACCAACAGTGCGACCACCTAGGCGACCGATTACAGTGGACATATTTTCGGCCCAGACAGGCAGTAGCTCTAACTTCTCGCCATCGCTATCGAGAATTGCATCGATGAGTGGATGGACTTCATAGGAGCGCTTCTCTACAGTTGGAATAAATGAAGAGAGATCAATGTCCTCAATATCTGTTGAGAAATGTCTTTGATCTGCAAAGAGGCTGACGAGATCTTGAATCTCGTTATAGGCGATCTCTTCGCTCGGTGCGATCACATGTGCAACGCCACTGTTCTTGCTATGTGCTTCCGGTCCACCAAGGGCTGCGATATCAATATCTTCACCTGTAACTGACTTCACCACATCAGGTCCTGTGACAAAGATGCGACCTTCAGGGGCAAGGACTACAACGTCGGTGAGAGCTGGGCCATAAGCACCACCACCTGCGGTGGGGCCGAGAACGAGTGAGAGCTGAGGGATGCGACCACTTGCCAGGACCATCGCTTGAAAGACTTCGCCGAATGCATTGAGCGAGAGAACACCATCGCTTAATCGAGCACCACCTGAATGCCAGATACCGATAATTGGAAGTTGATAGGCCATCGCTTCTCGATAGGCCGCCAAGATGACATGTGAGCCTTCAATTCCGAGCGCACCTGATTTAGAGGTTGCATCGGATGCAAATACAACAACTTTATTTCCTTTGATCGTTCCAGTGGCAGCGATCATTCCGCAATCTGTGCGGGGGAGAAGGTAGTTGAAGGAGCCGGCATCAATCAAGCGATCGATACGTACTTGAGGATCCTTGGGATCTGTCATAGAAAGATTCTATTCCTCACGCGTTGGGTATAGGTAGTACCGCTCTCAATCTAGAGCGAGTTGAAGACAAGGACCACGTTATGGCCACCGAAGCCAAATGAATCATTGAGCGCTGCGATATTTCCCACAGGTAGCTTACGTGGCTTATCACGCACAACATCAACAGTTACCGCAGGATCGAGATTTTCAATATTGATAGTTGGAGGAGCAAGGCGGTCTGCCAGCGCCTTCACGAGAAATACAGATTCAATCGCTCCTGCGCCACCGAGTAGATGTCCTGTCATTGATTTTGTTGCAGAGACTGCAACGTGATCTGCATCAGCACCAAGTGCTTTGCGAAGAGCATTGGCCTCTGCAACATCTCCTGCCGGAGTTGATGTTGCATGGGCATTAAGGTGAACAACATCTTTCGCTGTCATGCCAGCGTTCTGAAGTGCAAACTTAATTGCGCGCTGAACTCCTGAGCCTTCAGGATCTGGAGCTGCAATGTGATAGCCATCTGAAGTGAGACCCTGACCGCTAATTTCGCAGTAGATCTTCGCACCTCGCGCCTTGGCATGCTCATACTCTTCAAGAACGAGGATTCCGCCACCTTCACCAAGGACAAAGCCATCGCGATCACGATCATAGGGACGGGATGCGCGAGCTGGATCGTCATTGCGGGTCGAGAGCGCCTTCATCGCAGCAAATGCAGCCATTGGAAGTTGGTGACATGCAGCCTCAACTCCGCCGCTGACGACCATATCTGCCCGATTATTCTTAATCATCTCAAAGGCATAACCGATTGCTTCAGCACCTGACGCACAAGCAGAGACTGGTGTGTGAACTCCAGCCTTGGCTTGGAGCTCAAGCCCCACATTTGCAGCAGGGCCATTTGGCATCAACATTGGGACTGTGTGAGGACTGACGCTTCGAGCGCCCTTCTCGTTGAGAATATTAAATTGATCCATCAGCGTGATTACGCCGCCGATACCTGATGCGATGACAACGCCGAGGCGCTCTTTATCGAGCTCATCGGGTGATCCAGCATCTTTCCACGCCTCACGGGAGGCAATCAGGGCAAATTGCTCCGAGCGGTCGAGGCGACGCATCTCAACGCGCTCCATCTGCTCAGATGGTTCTGTCGCAACGCGCGCCGCAAAGTGCACAGGAAGCATCTCGCGCCAATCCTCAGTGAGAAGGCGAACACCGCTCTGGCCGGCAAGTACTGCCTTCCAGGTAGTTTCGACATCTCCACCGAGAGGGGTGGTTGCACCGAGTCCGGTGACCACTACGCGACGTTGTGACATACCAGTAATCCTTTTACTAAATTGTTATTGCTCTGCTATTGCTAATAATTAGTTGGAAGCGTTGACGATGAAGTTAACAGCATCACCAACAGTGACAAGCTCAGTTACCTTCTCATCAGGAATCTTCACACCGAAGCGCTCTTCGCAGGCAACTACAACTTCGACCATGCTCAAAGAGTCAACTTCAAGGTCTTCTGTGAAGTTCTTATCGAGCTCGATTGATGCAGCTGGAATACCCGCTACCTCTTCAACGATCTCCTTGAGTCCTGCGAGTACATCTGCTTGTGCTAGCGCCATATCTATGTTCCTTTTCTTTTACGTTCTTGCTATTACATTCGTCATTTTCAAATCTTGCTAAACATTCTGCTTAACAACTTATATTCAAGCTTCATTAAATTGTGTATTCATAATTCTGCGCTGATATCTACTTCGCTATGAATAGGGTTTCATTCTCTCCGATAAGAATGGCTACTTCCTAGTACCCGTGCGGGTTTGCCCTAAATTTCTCACTTTATTTATGGTTTAGGAGGAAGTTTGACCACTTGACCGGCATAAACGAGACCTGCGCCATATCCAATGATGAGCGCAAGTTTTCCATGCATTTCTGGATGCTTCTCAAGGAGAGCATCCATTGCAAGCGGAATTGATGCAGCCGATGTGTTGCCATTGGAGCGAATATCATCGGCAATAAGAACTGAGTCAGGCATCTTCATATCTTTTGCCATCGTTTCGATAATGCGAAGGTTTGCCTGATGTGGAATAAAGACATCGAGATCATTGACGCTCACTCCGGCGGCATCAAGTGCTCGCTGAGCTGCCTTGCTTACCGAGAATACCGCCCAGCGAAATACCTTCTGGCCTTCTTGCGAAATATTCGGCCAGACAATTCCTTCCAAGGTCTTCTGCTCTTCATTATTGCGAGCATCTGTCCAGGCTGGATTCATCAAAATTGCATCGCGATTATCAGCATCAGATCCCCACTCAACCGGACCAATTCCAGGTTCATCTGCCTCGCCGATCACAACTGCACCCGCGCCATCGGCGAAGATAAAGGCAGTTGCGCGATCGAATGGATTGGTGAAGTCAGTGAGCTTCTCAGCGCCAATAACAAGGACCTTCTTTGAAGTTCCAGCTTTCACAAAGTCATGGGCCATTGAGACGCCGTAGCAGAACCCTGCGCAGGCAGCGTTGATATCAAAGGCTGCCGCCTTTGGATTTCCTAGCCGTTGCAGGAGAGCCGTTGCAGCAGATGGCGCCTGGAATGGGAAGGTAATGGTGGCAACGATTACCGTGTCGATATCATCGATTGTTAACTTTGCTTTCTTAAGGGCATCTTCTGCTGCCCAACAAGCCATATCGAGCAGAGTCTCACTCTCATCGGCAAAGCGACGCGTTGCAATACCAGTGCGCTGTTGGATCCACTCATCACTTGATTCAATCTTGTCGACGATCTCTGAGTTAGGTACTAACCGCTTTGGGCGATAAGCACCGACTGAGAGAATCTGGCTCTCACTACCTTGACGGCTCTTCATCGCCATTTACCGACCTCCATGGTGTGATGCAAATGTTGTTGCCGCCTCGAGTTCAGCCGGTGACTTAAGTGCACACTGCTCAATAGTTGGCACCGCTCTCTTGATCAGTCCCACAAGTGTTCCAGCAGGTGCTACCTCAATTACGCCAGTGACTCCATTACTAGCAAGAGTCTCCATGCAGAGGTCCCAACGAACCGGGTTGGCAATCTGATTGACGATGCGATCGAGAATTTCACGGCCAGAATTAATGACAGCGCCATCTTTATTGGATAGCACCCCCACGGTGGCATCTTTCACTTCAATCTCTGCAGCAAGGGCTCGCATCGGCTCAACAGCTGGCTCCATATAAGAGGTGTGAAAGGCGCCTGCCACAGCAAGTGCTCGCACGCGCGCACCTTCCGGAGCGAGAGTTGAAAGTGCTGCCAAATCTCCCGCTGCCACAATCTGGCCACCACCATTGTCATTGGCTGCAATTAAGCCAGCATCAGCAATTGCCTTAAGGACTACTTCGCGATCGCCTCCAAGAACAGCCGACATGCCAGAAGGTGAGAGCGATGCCGCCTTTGCCATCTCAACACCGCGCAGACGAACCAACTTCATCGCATCCAACGGTGTGAGCACGCCAGCAATTGCTGCTGCAGTTATCTCACCAACTGAATGGCCTGCGACAAATGAAAAAGTGTGGCGAGAGTTGAGATTGAGCGCTCGAGCGCTGAGCAGTCCGGCAGCAACGATCAATGGTTGAGCATGAGCTGTGTCCTTGATTTCTTCAGCACCTGCGTGAACTCCAAGGTGAACTAGATCAAGACCGATCGCATCCGACCATTGAATCAGTAGCTCTTTACTCTCCCCATCTTCAATCCATGGAGCGAGCATTCCTGGAGTCTGGGCTCCTTGACCTGGGGCGATGATTGCTAACACATGGGCAATATAAACCGATATGAAGGTTACTCGGCGGTCTGCGCCCGAAAATTAGTCAATTTATGCCGCTAAACTTCTAGTGTGTGGTCAAGTAAATGGCGCAGAGTTCATCAGGGGCTTGTCATCTGCGTTGCCTTCACCACCTTGGCTTCATTGCCGTCGGCAGAAGCTGCTGTTCCGCAAGCGCCTGGATTTGCCAAGGCAACTCTAAAGGTCATTGTCGATAACGATTACGCCGCTTTCATGGGAAATGAAAGTAATGTCACAAGACTTTTTTATCAAAACAACGTCGCCTGGATGACCCAAATTACTAACGCTTCTTCACTTGATATTTACCCTCAATCTGGAGAGACATTCCTTTATCTTGCCGTGATGGGAGGCGGAGGAACGGAGGATTGGGCGGGCAGGCTAAATGGAATTGACGTAGTCGATATTGCTGGAGCTCAAGCAGCAAGCGGGAGATCACCTCTAGGAGCAGCGCAAACATCCTCTCCATATGTAACACTGCAAGGGTTTGTCCCATCGTTTAACACAACAAATGTTGCAAATGGCGTTCAAGACGTCACTCTAGCCGAGATGCAAAATGCACTAACCGGTGCCACTTGGTCATCAGCAGTTTCGACGGGTTCGGGTACGGGGAATATTCCAACGCACAAGACCTCCGGTGTGTGTTGTGGCACCGATGCCACAAATGCGGGAATGAGTGGAAAGGGTTGGAATTTTCCAAGTAACTCATTAGTAGTCTTTCGGTACCCGCTTTCATCGCTTGGTCTTCCGGTAAGAGCCGGTAATTCTCAAGTGACTGTGGATTGGGATGCGCCAGCGGCAGGTGATGCGCCAACTGGTTACATCGTGCAATACAAGAAATCATCAGATCCAGATAGCGCCTACACAACTTTTTCTACGATATCTGCGACCACAACCGTAGAGACGGTGACGGGACTAACTAATGGGATTTTCTATAGCTTTAGAGTTGCAGCCACGAATGCATCGGGGACGAGTACGTACTCTGCGGTTCGTGAGGCGATGCCGACCGGACCAGCACCTCCTCCTACTTCACTTGCTCCAATTCCAAAGGCCTCAAGTGTTCAAATTGCCTTTACGGAACCGATTGCCAACGGCGGGTCCACAATAACGAATTACGAATACAGCATTGACGGTGGTTCGACATGGGGTGCCCTCACACCCGCTGACACGGTAACTCCGGTGACAATTTCAGGACTCACCGATGGAGTGAGTTACTCGATAAGGTTGCGCGCGGTCAATGGTTCAGGTTCGGGCTCGCCCTCAAGTGCAGTTGCTGTGACGCCCGGACTACTTGGGCGCATCTCTAACATTTCCTTTTCTAACAGTCCAGCAAAGGGGTTAGTTACATCAATTACAGCCTCTCTCAATGTCCCTGGACGAGTGAACTTTCTTGTAAATGGAAAACGTATCGTTGGATGCTTCAAGCTAAGTACTTCGGGAAGTACTCCCACGATTACAGCAACTTGTAACTGGAAGCCAGCAGTAATGGGACGGAATTTGATTACTGTTCAACATATTCCCAGCGATAATTCTTATCTAGCGGGAAGTTTTACTTCTTCCGGAATTCAAGTTGTTAAGAGATCAAACATTCGTTGAGAGATTGACGTCAAAGCAGCTCGGATTCAAATTGTTCAATGTCGCGTAACGAGCCACACTTGAGCGCAATGTGGTGCAACTGAAACTTTCACACCAGGCAGTTGTAACTGAGGTTCATGCAAGGTGACGGGGGATGCAGCATCGAAGATACGTCGATAACTCGAGCCCCATGTGGAGTCGGGGAGTGTAAAGAGAGTCTCTTCCTTTGAAGAGTTAAGAAGTAAGAGCAATCCACGATCAGGACCGGCATCGATAAAGACAGTCAGGCTTCGCTTATCACCATCGCCCCAATGTTCATCGGTCATCTCGCGACCGCCGAGGCTAAACCAGGCGATATCTTTTCGCTGCGTTCCTAGATCAACTCGGCCGGTGAAGAACTCTGCTGCAATATCTGCAAGGTATGTCTTTCTAATTCGCGCAAGCTCTGCAACTGCCTCGCGCATATCAATCTCATCATCACTTAACTCCCACTTATTTGCCCAACCACCCATAAATGTCTCAGGGCTATCTGCAATACCAACATGCATATCTCGCGGCATGGAGTAGGTGTTATTTGAGCCATTTTGTGAGCGAGAAATCTCATCACCCATAGTGATCATGGGAACACCTGCTGAAAGCATCAAAGTGGCCATGATCGATTTCTTCAGCGAGTGGCGAAACTTATTAATCTCAGGATCATCGCTGGGACCTTCAACACCTAAGTTCCAGGTGCGATTGTCATTGGCGCCATCACGATTATCTTCCTGATTTGGCTCATTATGTTTCTGTGAATACATCACTAAATCAGCCAAGCTAAATCCATCGTGAGCGGTAACAAAGTTGATTGATGATGTTGGGCCGCGATAGAAGAAGATATCGGAGGAGCCACTGATTCCAGATGCTAAATCTGAGACTCCTTCGCCATAGCCGCGCGCCAAGTCATCGAGCCAGAATTGGCGGACTGAGTCACGATAGCGATCATTCCACTCGCGAATTGGATGCGGAAAATCACCGAGTGAGTAGCGGGAGATATCCCATGGCTCAGCGATGATCTTAAAGTTACGAAGGACCGAGTCAGCTTCAATCGCTGCCATGAGCGATGAGTTAAAGGCGGAGTGGCTGGTGTAGAGGGCGGTGGCGAGATCAAAACGGAAGCCATCTACGCCAATTACCTCAACCCACCAGCGCAGTGAATCAATGATGTGGCGAACTGCATGGGGCTTACTTGCAGCAAGGGTGTTACCGCAACCTGTCACGTCAATGTAGTTGCCATGATTGTCTTGGCGATACCACGCCTTATTATCAATGCCTTTAAAGGAGAGCGTTGGACCGCCAACACCACCTTCTGCCGTGTGGTTATAGACAACATCGAGAAATACTTCGATACCTGATTCATGGAGGCGATCTACCGACCATTGCAATTCAGAAACAGGATCCTCTGTTGCTGCATATTCATTATGCGGAGCAGAGAAGGCAATCGGGTTATATCCCCAATGATTCTTCCGGCCGCGATGCCAAATACCTGGCTCTGTCACATATGAATGAATCGGAAGAAGTTCAATTGCCGTCACGCCCAAGTGTTGGAGATGAGCAATGGTGCTCTCATGACCCAAAGCTTTATATGTGCCTCGTTCATTCTCTGGAATGCGAGTGTTCTTAGCTGTTAGCCCTTGAACATGCGCTTCATAGATAACGGTTGACGTCCATGAGGTCAGTGGGCGATGAATTTCACGAGGGCTGTGATCGGTAACAACAGAGTAGGGAACAAATCCCGCGCTATCTCGATCATCACAGATATTGGTATCGCCGGCACCTGTGCCATCGGCACTCATATGAGAATAGATCTCAGGAGCGTACTGAACTTCACCATCGAGGCGGTGCGTGTAGGGATCGATCAATAACTTGGCGGGATTAAATCGAGTTCCATATTCAGGCTGCCATGGGCCATAGATGCGATAGCCATAGCGTTGACCCGCTCGAACTCCTGCGAGGTAGCCATGCCAGATAGGGCCGTTGCGATGGGAGAGAGCAAAGCGGGTCTCGACCATCTTCCCGTTATCCTCATTGAAGAGGCAGAGCTCGATCGCATCAGCGGCGTTCGACCAGATGGCGAAGTTGCAGCCACCTTCAGTGAGGGTGGCACCTAGAGTCCTCGGGTCGGCGGGATGCATAGGGGTAGTCTGCCCTGCACGGTGTGGCGAGATGGCGATTTTTGCTGAAAAAATCTGCAAAGAAATATCCCAATTTCACATTGTGGGTAAGGCTACCCACCAGTAACATCTCGCCTATGAAGATTGCAGTCTGCGTTAAACAAGTGCCCGACTCATGGGCTGAGAAGAAGATGGTCAATGGTCGCCTCGATCGCGAGAGCGTCGATGCCGTACTCAACGATCTCGATGAATATGCAGTGGAAGAGGCGCTCAAGATCGCCGAAGCACATGGTGGCAATGAAGGCGATGGTGCGCCACATAGCGTCACCGTCATCTCGATGGGACCAGAGCGCGCAACCGAAGCGGTTCGCAAAGCGCTCTCAATGGGTGCAAACGATGCAATCTTAATTACCGATGGAGCGCTCGCTGGAAGTGATGCACTCATGACATCGAAGGTATTGGCGCAGACAATTAGCACAGGTGGATATGACTTAGTTATTTGCGGAACCGAGAGCACCGATGCACGCATGAGCGTTGTGCCAGCAATGATTAGCGCTCGCTTAGGGTGGGCGCAACTTACATTCGCATCTGAGGTAAATGTTGATCCTGCTTCATCAAAGGTTTCGATTACACGAACCACTGAGGCTGGCGTTGATCAGATCTCAGCTGCATTTCCTGCAGTCATCAGTGTTGTTGAGAAAATCAATGAGCCTCGTTACCCATCCTTTAAGGGCATCATGGCGGCGAAGAAGAAGACTATTGAGAGCCGTGACCTTGCGGCAGTAGGTGTGAGCGCTGAGAGCAATTGGTCAGAGGTTAAAGATGCAACACCTCGCCCACCACGTGCTGCGGGCGTTAAGGTCACCGATGACAATGGTAGCGGCGCAGAAGCGCTTGTTAATTTCCTAGCAGAGAAGAAGTTGATATGAGCACAGTATTGATTCTCGCTGATTTCTCAGGCGATAAGGCAACCAAGACCACAGCAGAGCTTGCAACTGCAGCAGCTCGCATCGGAGAAGTTACAGCTGTAGTACTGGCAGCTCCTGGTGCAGGCGCTGGCCTTGCTGCAACAGTTAATCAAGGACCTATCGCAAAGGTTCTCGTTGTTGAGTCAGCAGACTTTGCATCCCACGGAGTTGCAGCTAGTGCAGATGCACTTGCTCAAATCGCGAAGGCGCAGTCACCAGCAGCGCTTTTGATCGCATCTCATGCATTCGGTAAAGAGGTAGCAGCTCGCGTTGCTGTCACTCTTGAATCAGGAATCATCACTGATGCCGTTGATATCGATAGCAGTGCAACTGCAACGCAATTGGTTTTCGGTGGTTCTACAACCGTCCACTCTGTTGTCAGCCATGGAGTTCCGGTCATCACCATCCGTCCTAACTCGATCTCAGCAGATTTCACCGCTTCCACCCCTGCCGTATCAAATGAATCAGTGACAATCTCTGATGCGGCGAAGAAGGCAACAATCTCTTCATCACAGCCACCAGTAAAGGGTGGACGTCCAGAACTTACTGAGGCAAATATCGTTGTCTCAGGTGGTCGTGGAACAGATGGAAACTTTGCAGCAGTCGAAAGCTTCGCCGATTCCATGGGAGCAGCAGTGGGAGCATCACGTGCTGCCACCGATGCTGGTTGGTATCCGCATTCACATCAGGTGGGACAGACAGGTAAGACTGTGAGCCCTGCGCTCTATGTTGCCTGCGGTATCTCAGGTGCGATTCAACACCGCGCCGGAATGCAGACCTCAAAGACGATTGTGGTGGTCAATAAGGATCCTGAGGCGCCACTCTTTGAAATCGCAGATTTCGGTGTTGTGGGAGACCTCTTCAACGTCCTTCCTGCAGCAACTGAGGGCG
>JBEEOC010000057.1:0-11666 GCA_041191845.1 Actinomycetota bacterium
ATCGGTGAATGGCGGTGGATATAGAGCCGTTCGCCCACATCATGTCCGTGGTGATGTCCGTGGGCAGCTTCACCACTTTCACGCATCAAAAGCTACTTTTTCTTTCGCTTGCCGAGATAGATGAATAATCCTGTTGCAACTAAACCAGTAGCGGCAACGCCAATCACGCCTGCAATTCCAACTGATGCTCGCTCATTCTCAACGCCGTCGACGCTGTAGTCGGCGAGGGCACTTCCAGCAGTTGCAGGATCCTTTGCAGTTTCGATAAATCCAATTTCTTGTGCAACCTTCTCAAGTCCATCAGGATGTGATGAGGCATAGAACGAGACAACTCCAGCAAGAATGAGGGAGAGAACCGCTCCACCAAAATAGAACTTCTTACTTGAAATCTGCTTCATGAACGGATCTCCAACTCTTGCGCATCTGCCTTATAGCCGAAGACAAGGTCAGATCGACTTGCGAGAACTGCACTGACGGTGAGGAAGGTAATAATCGCTTCACCGATACCAATAAGAATATGTGTGCTCACCATTGCGGTGAGAACTGCCGATGTTTCATATGTAGCAGTTGCACCGACAGCATATTGAAGAACAAAGCCAAGAGCTGCGGCAGGAACCGAGATGAGTCCAGCAAATGCAGCAGCGATTGCGATAGATGATTTCTTCTTCGGCAATATCTTGCGCACTAAGAGAAATGCGCCATAACCAACCCAGACTCCGATGATCGACATGTTGAAGAGGTTGAGACCGAGAGCTGTTAAACCACCATCGGCAAAGAGGAATGCTTGAATGATCAGAACAACTGTGATGGCAAGCGTTGCCGCATAGGGGCCGACGAGAACTGCGGCGAGTGCGCCTCCCAGGAGGTGGCCAGAAGTTCCTGCTGCCACTGGGAAGTTGAGCATCTGGACAGCGAAGACGAAGACAGCGGTGAGTCCGGCTAGAGGTGCGCTCTTTTCGGTCAGTTGTGATTGCGCTCCCTTGAGGGCAGCGCCCACGCCAACGACGCCTACCGATGCGACCGCAGCAGAGGTTTTGATATCGATGAAGCCATCTGGAATATGCATTGTGGCCTCCCCAGCCCTAGATGCAAATCATTTGCAAGTAGCAAGGGTAGGGGATGGGGCCTTTAGGCGCTACTCGAGAGACCGGTCAACGATGAGGAAATATCCGCCCCTTCTGCGGTGTTAGGTCTAGAGTGCGCCGAAATAGATGAGAAATAGTCGAGAAGGGGGCCAGGCCAGATGAGCAGCGATGATCACGACAATGGCGATGAGATCCTTACCGAAGAGATGCTCTGGGATCGAATCCCTGAGGTCACAGGTGAAGAGCGGGCAGATACCTATTACGAGCTCAGCGCTCGCATCTTTGCTCGTGGTCAATACGATGAGGCGCTCGCGCTCGCTGAGACTGCGCGCGATATCTATACCGAACTCGGCAGCGCATCTTCAAGCGAAGGATTGGCTCAGGCCTATTCAGCAATCGGCTACAACCTCAATCAGTTAAAGCGGATGGAAGAAGCAGCAACTGCTATGTCGAAGGCAGTTGAACTCCTTCGCGAGAATAAATCTCCGATCGCGTTAGAGCTCGCCTGCACATTAGGTGAGTGGTGGTATTCATCAAAGAATTACGAAAAAGTAATTGAGATTATGTATGAATGCGCTCAAGAGCATCTCGTTGATGGAAATAACATCAGTGCAGCTAACGATATGCATCTCATTGGTTGTGCTCAGCGAGAGTTGAAAAACTACAACGAAGCAATCATCTGCTTCCAGGAAGCACGCGCAACATTTAAGACAGAGAAAGAAGTACTCCATGTTGCCCGTTGCGATCAGAAGATTGCATCCTGCTATAACGAACTGGGCGATGGCGAGAAGGCTCTAGAAGCTGCTCAGAAGGCTATTGATGTCTTTGAAACAGGCCACGATCATCGCCGCGAAACCTTTGCTCTATATGAGTATGGCCGCGCGGAAATCCTCTTAGGCAAGCTCGAAGATGGTTTAGCAACGCTCGATAATGTCCTTCAAATTACGGCCGATGAAGATTCAAAGGATTTTGAATTCATTATTGAGATCGAGTCCAAGATGGCTGCAGTAATGCGCCAGTTAGGACGTATTGCAGAGGCAGATGAGATCGATCGCCGCCTCGCCTCAGTTAAGGAGTCGCTCGGCTAACTCTTCCGCGGCAGATGCTGCAAAGCCCAGTGATACATAGCGATTGCGGCTGCGGCAGATGCATTCATCGAGCGAGTCGATCCATATTGCTCGATTGCATAGAGAACTTCACAGATCTCAATCGCCTCATCTGACATTCCAGCGCCCTCTTGGCCAAAGAGAAGGATGCAACTCTCAGGAAGATCTGAGCCTTCAAGGTTTTTCGAAGTTGGCACGTTATCAATACCGATAATGGGTAGAGAGTTCTCACGACACCACTGGGCAAAATCTGCGACGGTCGGATGATGAATGACCATGAGATATCTATCGGTGACCATCGCGCCACGTTTATTCCAATCGCGCTTACCGATGATATGAACTGCGCTTACGTTAAAGGCGTTGGCAGTTCTTACCACTGAGCCAATATTGAGATCGTGTTGCCAATTCTCGATGGCTATCTGGAGTTTATGGCGCTTGGTGTTGAGATCGGCAACGATTGCCGCCACGGACCAATAGCGGTAATGGTCTAAGACATTGCGCCGGTCGCCATTGGCCAGAAGCTCGGGGTCATACTGCTCACCCGTCGGCCACGGTTGTGGGTGGGGACCCACGCCAACTACCGGGAAGAATTCACCGGGTCCGATCTCTGCCGGGGTCTTAATTTCCATGACCGCACTCTAAACTAGTGGCCATGAAGACTGTATTTAACATCGCACTCGGAATCCACATCCTTAGCATCCTAGGAATCCTCGGATTGCTCCTCTCTCAAGTTCAGAAGAGCCCACGAAAGTTAAACGCAGGCGTTATCCATGCCGGCCTCACCGCGCTCGTTGCAGGAATTGTGATGGTTGGAATCATGCCTCAGGTTGAGCCTGATGAGAGCGTTAATCACGCAAAGATTGGTGTGAAGTCACTTGTTCTCACAGCAATTCTCTTCCTCGGTTATGCCAATGTGAAGAAGGAAGTTCTTAAGACTTGGGTCTGGGCAACAATGCTCGGCCTCACAGTTCTGAACATCATTATTGCTGTTGGCGTTAAGTAATCTCGATGGTGCGCACGAGGCCTATTGCACTTTCCTGTCTGCTGCTAAGTCTTGTAGCAGGTCTCGTTGCAATACCTCAAAGTTCGGCAGAGGCCGCTGACTTCACCTCCATTACTCGTGTCTTCTCTCAATTAGCCACAACTCCATCACTTGCAGAGCCCTCTGTAATTGTGATGGATGAGAAGAGCGGAGAAGTGATCTATGAATCAAACTCCAACTCACCTCGCAAGCCAGCTTCAGTAATTAAATTGGTCTCCGCTGCCGCTGCCTACACATACCTCAACCCCTCCGATAGCTTCACAACCTCCCTCTGGAGCGGTGTGGATAGTAAGTCGGTCGTAATCCAAGGATCTCGTGATCCCTGGATTGGATATGACCATAAAGTTGCAGTGAAGATGGGTCGCACTTCACTTGAGCGAATTGAATATAACGCCCTCAGCACTTTAAAGGAGCTCAATGGTGGCTCCACAAAAGAGACAACTATTTACTACAGCAATCTCTATTCACAAGATGTCACCCATATAACAAAGTTCCTCAAGCAACGAAAAATGGGCGTGACGCTCAAGCGCATCACACCAGAGCAGGCGGTTGATAAATCACATGAATACATCCTTGGATCTACATCGCCAACGCTGAGAAAAATCGTTGATTGGACCTTGGTATGGAGCGATAACGTATTGGCAGAGCGAGTCGCTCGATTGGCATCGGTAGCAGCTGGTAATAGTTTTGACGATGCTGGCGTGGCAAAGACCTTTAACGCACTGCTTACATCGATGAATATCGATACCAAGAATTTAGTTGTCAAAGATGCCAGCGGTCTATCAAAGCAGAATCGAATGACAGCAAAGCAGGTCTCTCAGCTGCTGATGGTTATTTATCACGATCCTAAATTCATCCCAATCATGCAAGGACTTCCAGTGGGGGGAGTCTCAGGAACTCTTCAGAATAGATTCTTAGAGACAGCGCCAGAGGCGGTAGGACTGGTGCGGGCAAAGACCGGAACGCTCAATGGCACAACTAATCTTGCTGGCTTTGTTGAATCAGGAGATCACAACTACATATTCGTCGTGATTGCAGATCGCCATAGTAAGAGTTACACCGTGACAAAAAGAGTGCGAGCAACTGTAGATCGAATCTTAGGAAAGATTGCTATGCCTATCTTGCCTGTGCTCACCCCAATTACTCCAGTAAGCGATTCAGTAACTGTTACTAATTAATCTTTCTTTAAAGCAAAAATAGTTTCTCAGAATGAAATCGAGTGAGTGATTAGTAGTCGTCACGATCTTCATGGTCTTCGCGATCACCATCATGGTGGCGACGTTCACGACCATCGTGGTCATCCTCATCATCTTCATCATCGTCATCATGGCCACGACCCGCACCCGGTGCTTGAACTCCACCTTGTGATGGGTTCTGAACTGCTGGGCTAGATGGCGTTGCTTCACCATTAGAGGTTGCAGGTGAAGTTGGATCTGATGTGACCACGGTTGAGCTATTGCTCTGCGTTGAAGCAACTGCACTCTCACTATCTGATGCATTTGCAAAGATAGCGCCACCGGCAAAGAGGACGCCTGCGATCACAACTGCAAATGCGGGGAGCTTCTTATTAACCTTTGAGACCTGGGCTGAAGGTGCATCGCTATCTAAGAGTTGAAACCACTCTGGCTTCTGTGGTTCTGACTGATTCTTCATGGCGGTTCCCTTCGAGAGATGGTGCTCCGATAGGTGAAAATGTAAGGATTCTCTCTGAGAAAGTGCTGGGAACTGGCGTGAAGTACTCTGCCAATCGCAGATAGGCTACGCGTGTGTCGACCATCCGCGCCTATATAGACCTGATGAAGCTCCGGGTCGTTGAGCTATTGGTCATCACCACAGTCCCAGCGGTTGTTCTGGCAGAGAGAGGGTTCCCCTCCTTGAGCCTGCTCGCCTGGACCTTGGTGGGCGGCACCTTGGCTGCAGGATCTGCCAACGCATTCAATATGGTGATTGAGTCAGAGCGCGATAAGTTGATGAAGCGCACTGCAAAGCGACCACTCGTAACAGGGGTGGTGACGCGCACTCAGGCAACAATCTTTGCCGCTGCAATAGGAGCTCTCTCGCTCGTAATCTTCTATCTCTTCACCACTCCACTTGCAACACTTCTTACTGCAATCGCAATCGCTTACTACGTCATCATCTACACCATCGCACTTAAGCCAAATACATCGCAGAACATTGTCTGGGGTGGCGCGGCAGGATGTATGCCGGTTCTGATTGGTTGGGCAGCGGTGACAAATTCACTCAGCCTTGTGCCTATCGCATTCTTTATGGTGATCTTCTTCTGGACCCCACCACATTTCTGGGCACTTGCCATTAAATATAAAGATGATTACTCAGCAGCAGGTATTCCGATGCTGCCATCTGTTGCCTCTCGAGCAAATGTCATCGGCCAGATGTGGTTTCACACAATTGCGATGGTGATCTGCTCTACCGCATTGATTCAGTTGGCAGAGCTGCCAGTTTGGTCGCTTATGGCAACTGTGGCACTTGGTGCGGTATTCACATTCCAGCTCTTCGCACTCAAAGAGAATTCAGATAACTACAACAAGGTTGCCGGTGGAATCTTCCACTGGTCAATTACCTATCTAACTTTGCTCTCAGTGCTTCTTGTTGTCGCTCAGCTCTTAAGCGCTTGATCTAAATCCTTTATCAAGTCGTTGACATGCTCTAAACCAACGGAGAGTCGCAATACTGAAGGCGTAATGCCCATCTCAGCCTGGACTTCAGGAGAGAGTCTGCGATGAGTCGTTGAAGATGGATGAGTAATAAGTGATTTGCTATCACCGAGATTGTTGGAGATATCAATGACTCGAAGAGCATCCATAAATCTAAATGCATCCTTCTGAGAGCCGTTAAATTCAATACCAATCGTTGTTCCGCCACCGCTCATCTGCTTGCTGATCACGTCGCGATCTGGGTGTGATGCAAGGCCTGGATATCTCACGCTCTTAATTGATGGATGTGATTCTAGGAATTCAGCGATCTTCTGAGCATTGGAGTTCATTCGCTCAACGCGCATATCGAGAGTCTCGAGTGATTTAAGGAGGACCCAAGCATTAAATGCGCTCAGCGATGGTCCAGTATGGCGAGTAAATGGAAGGAGCTTCTCGTGGATATAGGAGAAGGAGCCAAGGAGCGCTCCAGCGAGAACTCTTCCTTGACCATCAATATGTTTTGTCGCCGAATACATGACTACGTCAGCGCCGAGTTCTAGTGGGCGCTGCAATACCGGAGATGCCATCACATTATCAACGATGACAGTCGCCCCAACTTTATGAGCGAGATCGCTCACAAAGCGAATATCGGTGATCTCCATCAAAGGATTGCTTGGAGTTTCAATAAACACTGCTTTGACTGGCTTTGAAAGCGCCTTCTCCCACGCCTTCGCATCATTAGCTTTGACGAGTTCAAATGTGACGCCCCACTTAGGAAGAATCTCGGTGATGATGACGTGGCAAGAGCTAAACATGGCAGCAGAGGCAACGATGTGATCGCCTGCTTCAACTAAACAGGCGAGGGATGCAAAAGCTGCAGCCATTCCAGAGCCAAAGCCAACGCAATATTCAGCACCTTCCAGAGCTGCCAGACGCTTTTCAAACATCGCAACGGTGGGATTATGGAATCGGCTATAAAGGAAGTGGTCGGTCTCATCGGTGAATGCATCGAGAGCCTCTTGGGCAGATGAATATGTGAAACCGCTATTGAGGAAGAGCGCTTCTGATGTTTCGCCGAAACCTGTTCGGGCTAACCCTGCGCGAACCGCATCGGTCTGGGCTTCAAGCTCCCAATCAGGGGCAGGACGATTATTACGTGGTTGATATCCCCAGACCTCTTTACTCATGGATGAATCTTAGATGGTTCACAGCCTTACTTGTTATAGTCACCGGCATGAGTGATTACGCAATCGAGGTCTCTGGCCTTACTAAACGGTATGAGAATGTGGCTGCCGTTCAATCAGCATCTTTCTCCGTTCCTCGCGGAACCATCTGTGGCTTTGTTGGGCCTAATGGCGCAGGAAAGACAACGACGATCCGGATGCTCCTTGGATTAATTGCTCCAACGAGTGGAACTGGAACAGTCCTCGGCCACTCCATCACAGAGCCCGAGAAGTATTTAGCATCGGTTGGCGCCATGATTGAAGGCCCCGCTTTCTATCCTGCACTCACCGGAGAGGAGAACCTCAAAGTTCTCGCGACGATGGGCGGAATTCCAATCGAGCGCGTGGCTGATCTCATTGATCGCGTAGGTCTTGCAGGTCGCGGTGGCGATAAATATAAGACGTACTCACTTGGTATGAAGCAGCGCTTAGGTATTGCAGCAGCTCTCCTTCCCAATCCAGCGCTTCTCATCCTCGACGAACCAACAAATGGATTGGATCCAGAAGGTATTCAAGAAGTTCGCGATCTACTTAATAAGTTATCGAGTGAAGGAACAACAGTCTTTGTCTCCTCCCACTTACTTTCAGAGATTGAGATCATCTCCCGCCACATCGTGATGGTGCGCAAAGGAGAGGTTGTATTTGCTGGTGCGATTGAAGAGTTACTTCTCAATCAGAAACCGACCATCATTGTTCGTACCGAGAATGAATCTGATATTGAGAAGATTGCTGCAATTGCGCGAGGCGAAGGACATCATGTCTCCGTTCGCCACGGCGAGGCACATATTGAAGGACCGCATGAATATGCAGCAACTCTCAATAAGTTAGCTTTTGAAGCTGGCATTGTTCTCTCTCAACTCACGCCTACTTTGCCTAATCTTGAAGAGACATTCTTTGAGATGACAGGAGGTCAATCATGATTAAGGTCTTCTTCGCCGAGTGGCGCAAACTTCGCCGCCCCACACTCTTTTTTGGAACATTCCTAGCAGCGCTCTTCTTCAACGGATTGATTACATCCTTTATCTATCTGATGATCGATTCACCTCAGGGTAATGGCGATCGAGGTCGCACCATCACTCGTGAGATGCTCGCCCTTCCTAATGGATCAGTCAATGGCTTTGCATCTATCGGTGGGTTACTTGGAATCATTGTGCTCTGTGTCTTTGCAGCTCAGACCGCGCAGGAGTACACATATGGAACTCTGCGCAACCTCTTAGTTCGCCAACCACGCCGCCTCGTTCTCCTGCTTGGCAAATATGCAGCGATGAAGGTATTTGCTCTCATCCTCACCATTGTTAATGCGGCAGTGAGTATTGGTATCTCGCTCTATCTCTCAGATCGAGCGAAGGTGAGTACTGATCTCTGGTTCACATCTGAAGGCTGGTCCCAGATTGGCCATACTCTCGTCAATGTCTATATCTCGATCGTCTTCTATGCGATTATCGGTATTGCGCTCGGAATTCTCCTGCGCTCACCAATCTCATCGATCTCCATCGCATTGGTCTGGCTCTTGATCCTTGAGAATCTCATTGGAGCTGTGAAGCCGGTGACTCTCGATTGGGTTCCAGGTAATCAGCTGGCGACAATCGCCTCCGGTGGTACACCAGATCTTTCATATTCTCATGCGTTAACTCTTGGAAGTTTCTATGTATTGCTTGCGCTTTTCCTCTCATCCTTTATTTTCACAAAGAGAGATGTGGCTAACTAAGTCATATAGGCGCGTTGCCACTGCAACAGCAGCACTTCTCATTTATTCTTGAATAATGCGAAGTAAGTCAGTGATTGCCCTTGCCCTCATGGGCGCGCTGACCCTTGCCACAACGCCTGCGATTGCCAAGCCAAAGCCAACCCTGGCTGAGATTGAAGCGGCAAAGCAGGCAGAAGCTGCCAAGAAGAAGGCGGCAGATGCAGCGGCGAAGAAGTTAGCGGCTGCAAATCTCACCCTTCGCCAGTTAACTGCGAAGGCAAACGCAGCGCGAGCTCTCTATCTCAAAGCGCAGGCTGAATTAAATGTTGCAACAGCTGCCGCAATTGCTGCAGCAAAGCATGCAGCAGAGACAGCAGCGGAGGTCGCTCAAGCACATCGCCAAATTGGAAAGATGGCTGCCAATGCTTACATCATGGGTGGAAGCTTGAGCGATATTCAACCGCTCCTAAGTGCAAATGGTCCACAGGACATCATGGATCAACTCTCCACACTTAACACTCTTGGTGCTCGCAATTCGACTGCACTTGAGAGATTTAAGGCAGCAGAGATTGTTGCACGCGCTGCCAAGAAGAAGGCAGATGAAGCCCGCGCTATTCAAGCAGCTGCAACTGCAAAGGTTGCTGCGGCAAAGAAGGTTGCAGATGATGCACAAGCTCTGCAGCAGAAGGAAGTCAATAAACTTCGTGCTGTTCAGGATAAATTGATTGCAGAGCTTGCTAAGGCGAAGAATGTTCGCATCACGCTAGAACAGCAGCGCCAGTTGGCACTTCTTGAAGAGAGCCAAGCAAATACCGCAACGACCACAATCAACCAATCGAAGGTCTGGCCAGATCGCGGATTTAAGGGACGTTCAACAATTCGCACAACAGTTGCACAACGACTTGCTGCAGTTGAGTATGCGAAGAAGCAGGTGCAGGCGCGCAAGCCATATGTCTGGGGTACTCAAGGGCCAAGTACATTCGACTGCTCCGGTCTTGTCTATGCAGCTTATCGAGCAGCTGGTTTGGGATGGCCAAATTGGGATCGCCTCAACTCAGCACTTTATGCTGGTTATACCTACCATGTTCCGCTCACACAGCTTCAGCCTGGCGATCTCCTCTTCTACTCATATAAGGGAACTATCTCCACCATCCACCACATCACTATCTATGCTGGAAATGGAATGATGTGGGAGGCGAATTCAAAGGGTAAGGGACTTCTCTACTCCAACATCTACTCCATCAAGGGCTTGATGCCATTCGGTGGCCGAGTCTAAGAAAATGGTTGAGGCAACCGTTGCACTTCGCAATGCAGTCAGACCATATCTAGAAAAGCTTGAAGCCGGCGATAAGTTTCTTGTTGCAGTATCTGGTGGCGCAGATTCGCTTTCGCTAGCTAAGGCGCTGATCATTGAATCTCAACCTTTAGCGCTTCAACCGATTGCCATCACTATCGACCATCAACTTCAAGAAGGTTCTGAACTTCAAGCTCAACGAGTGGAAAATCAATTAAAGGAGATTGGTTATGATCAAGTTCTTGTTAAGAAAGTTCTGGTCTCTCTTGAGTCCGGCCTCGAAGCTGGCGCTCGTGATGCAAGGTATGCGGCTATTGGTGAAGGCGTGGAAGAGACGAAAGCGGTCAAAGTCTTCTTAGGTCACACTCGTGATGATCAAGCCGAGAGCGTTCTCTTAGGACTTGCAAGGGGTTCTGGTGCACGATCACTTTCTGGAATGGCACCAGAAAACGGAATCTATCGTCGCCCATTTCTTTCCATCACTCGTGAAGAGAGCGAAGCGGCGTGTAGAGAGTGGGGGCTAGAGTTTTGGAACGATCCCCACAATCTCAATACTGAATTTACGCGAGTGAAGGTAAGGCGAGAAGTAATTCCATATTTGGAGGAACATCTAGATCCCGGCATCTCTCGCGCTCTAGTTCGAAGCGCCGCTCTTCTTCGCGATGATGCCGATGCGCTCGATCTCTGGGCAGAGCGCGAGGCGAGTGATCTCGACTGTGAGAGATTGGCAGCCCTACCCAGGGCGATTAGAACTCGGATTATTCGAAGAGCGGCGCTCTCAGCCGGTGCCACCCCTGGCCAGCTCACCTTTGAGCAGGTGGGGGCGATCGATGCCCTGATCTGTGCGTGGAAGGGGCAGGGGGCGGTGAGCCTGGCTGGCGGTGTGAAGGTTGAGCGTATTTCGGGCAGACTGTCCCTCTCACGGTAGGAGCCCTCAGCGGCTCCCGCCCACCTCGATCAATCAAGGGAGCTAAGCCAAGTGGATCTTGCAGCAGTCGGAACCGATGTAGAGCGCGTAATTGCAACCGAGGAAGAACTCAAGGCACGTGTTGCTGAGTTAGCTGCTCAAGTTGATGCAGATTACGAAGGTCGCGATCTCTTGCTCGTTGGCGTCCTTAAGGGCGCAATTATGGCGATGGCAGATCTGACTCGTGCGATGCAGACACATATGCAGATGGATTGGATGGCAGTTTCTTCATATGGTTCAGGCACAAAGTCTTCTGGTGTTGTTCGTATCCTTAAAGATCTCGATACCGATGTCACAGGTCGCAATGTGCTGATTGTTGAAGATATCGTCGATACCGGACTCACACTCTCTTGGCTTAAGGCTAACCTCGAATCTCGTGGCGCAGCAGATGTTCAGATCCTCACAATCTTGCGAAAGCCAGAGGCTGCAAAAGTTGAGGTCGATGTTAAGTATGTAGGTTTCGATATCCCGAAAGATTTTGTTGTTGGATATGGACTCGACTTTGATGAGAAGTATCGCAACCTCTCATTTATTGGTGTGCTTGCAAAGCACATGTACGAGTAAGGCTATCTTTGAGCAACGAGAAAAAAGTTAACAATCCACTGAAG
>JBEEOC010000058.1:0-6325 GCA_041191845.1 Actinomycetota bacterium
CACAGATCCAGGCGATCGACCTATCAAGGCATCTGACCTTGAGGTGGGAGCTGTGGCTCAGACTCTCCCTGAGTTGCCTGCTGGCAAGGATCACCGCTCACTCAACGACATTGCAAAGGATGCAGTCCTTTTGATTCGTCTTCGCCCAGAGGAATTTAACCTCGATGCAGAGCGCCTCTCTTGGACACATGAGGGCATCATCGCCTTTTCAAAGATCTGCTCACATATGGGTTGCGCAGTTGCGCTCTATGAGCAACAGACTAAGCATCTGCTCTGCCCATGCCACCAATCAACATTCGATGTGACTCGCGCTGCCAAGGTGATCTTCGGTCCGGCAGCTCGCCCACTTCCACAACTTGCCATCACAGTAGATGAAGAGGGATACCTCATCGCACAGGCACCATTTAACGAACCTGTTGGACCTAGCTTCTGGGAGCGCTCATCATGACAGCACGCGAACGTATTGCAGGCAATGTTGCGGGATATGTAGATGACCGCACCGGAGCCGCTAAATGGATGAAGAAAAATCTCACCAAGGTCTTCCCGGATCACTGGTCCTTCCTCCTCGGTGAAATCTGCCTCTACTCATTTATAATCCTTCTCGCTTCAGGAACATTCCTCACCTTCTGGTTCGACCCTTCAATGCAAGAGGTCGTCTATGACGGTGCTTATGCCCCACTTCAAGGCGTTGAGATGTCGAGAGCCTACGAATCTGCTCTTGAGATCTCATTTGAAGTTCGCGGTGGACTCTTGATGCGTCAGATTCACCACTGGGCAGCTCTCATCTTTATGGTGGGAATTGTTGTCCACCTCCTGCGCGTCTACTTCACCGGCGCATTCCGTAAACCACGTGAGTTCAACTGGATTATCGGAGTCGGACTTCTCACACTCGGAATTGTTGAAGGCTTCCTCGGATACTCACTTCCTGATGACCTTCTCTCAGGTACAGGTGTCCGTATTGCAGAGGCGATCATGCAGGCGATTCCAGTCGTCGGCTCATACCTCTCATACTTTGCTTTCGGTGGAGCATTCCCGGGATATGCATTTATCCCTCGTATCTACACCGTCCACGTCCTTCTCTTGCCTGGAATCTTCCTCGCCCTCATCACAGTTCACTTGATGTTGGTCTGGTATCAGAAGCACACACAATTCCCTGGCCCAGGTCGCACAGAGAAGAACGTTGTGGGATATCCATTGATGCCTGTCTATATGGCCAAGGCTGGCGGATTCTTCTTCATCGTCTTCGGTGTAACAGCATTCCTTGGCGCCGTTGCATCAATCAACCCAATTTGGCTCTATGGTCCATACACACCAGGCCAGGTCTCCGCCGGTTCACAACCTGACTGGTATATGGGTTGGCTCGATGGACTTGTTCGCATGGCTCCCCCACTAGAGACCCATGCCCTCGGTTTCACCATCTCATGGAATATTTTGATTCCAGGTTTGATCCTTCCAGGAATTATGTTCACCCTCCTTGCTCTCTATCCATTTATTGAACAGTGGGCAACAGGCGATAAGCGTGAACACCATCTCTTAGATCGACCACGTAATGCACCAAACCGAACAGCGCTCGGTGCAATGGCTCTCACATTCACACTCGTCTCATTGATCAACGGTGGTAACGACATCATTGCGACCACCTTTGATCTAACTATCAATCAGATGATGTGGTTCTCTCGCATTGGAGTCATCGTTCTTCCACCAATCGCCTTCATCGTGACAAAGCGAATCTGCCTCTCATTGCAGCGCGCAGATCGCGAGCTCGTTCTCCACGGTCGTGAGACCGGTCGACTTGTTCGCCTTCCACACGGTGAATTCGTTGAAGTCCATGAGCCAATCACACCTGAGAAGGCATGGCTCCTCACATCACATGAGCAGCTAGCACCCCTTGAACTCCCAGAGTTCGATCAATCAGGTGTTCGTCGCCCAGGAGCTATTAAGAACAAGATTCGCAACCGAATCTCGCGCGCTAACGCTGTTGCAGTTCCAAAGGCGACAGAGAGTGAGCGTAAGGAGCTCGAAGGACATCACTAACTAACGCTTCTGCACTAAAGCAACCCCCAGCGCAGTCATCGCAATACCGATGATCGCCTGGGGGTTTAGCTTCTCCCCGAATAAGAACCACGCCTGCACCGCAGTCGTAGGGGGCACGAGATAGAGGAGGCTGGAGACGCGAGCAGCACTGCCTCGAGTGAGCATCCAGAGCAAGAGCAGAATGGCAATGATTGAGGTAACGAGAACTGCCCATGCCATAGCAAGGGAAGATTCAAGATTCCACTCCATCGTTGTCTGCCCAGTAACAAGACTGTATATCCCAAGGATTATTGCAGCGATGAGAAATTGGTAGGTGGTTCCAGCAAGAAGTGGGATGGAGTGACCTATCTTCTTCTGCATCAAGGTAGCTGAAGTTGAGCCAGTAAGGGCTGCAACCAAAAGAATCAGTGCAATGACAGTCATCTCGCCTGCCCGCTCAAATGCTGGTTCAAGAACAAGAATCACGCCCGATAATCCGAGAGCTAACCCGGCCACTTGATATCCGGTGAGGCGCTCCCCCAATAACTTCACTGCAATCAGCGAGACCAGAACTGGTTGCAAACTGGTGATGACAGAAGCAATCCCTGAAGGAGAACCCTCCGCAATTGCTTGCCAGACACCACCGAGATAGAGAGCATGGAGGGCGATACCGATTGCGATCGAAGCAAGGAGATCTCCCTTACTCAATCGGAGAGATTGCCTTAGCGCTTTAGTGATGAGAGCAAGGATTAGTGCTGCGATAAAGAGGCGGATAGAGAGGAAGAAGATGACATCAGATGAGCGGAAGGCATACTTTGCGACAACGAATCCAGAGCTCCAGATGAGCACGAAGATCCAAGGCGCAGAGCGCTCAAGCCGCTCCACTACTTAGTGGTCAGATGGGGGTAGCGGCTTCTCATACTCTGTAACGAAGCCGATGATGCTCACGATTAGCGCTGCAAATGCGATGAGAGTGAGCCACCAACCAATCACAAGGCTAAGCCCCATCACCGTTGCACTGACCGCAACCGGAAGTGGCCACCATGAGTGAGGGCTATAGAAACCGAGCTCGCCAGCATCATCTGCAATCTCACCATCGAGGTCATCAGATGGGATATCAAAGCCGATTCGCTTCTGGGTGAACCAGATATAGAAACCAACCATCGCTGCAAGACATGCAGAGAGGATCATTCCTGTGATTCCTACTGCCTCGCCACCCACATACCAGTAGATGACAGCCATGATGGCATAGAAGACTGCTAGACCTGTGAAGAGTTTCCAATTAGCCTTCATGGAATTAATGTCCCTCTGTCTTGATGTGTGGATGGTGGAGATCGAATGCTGGTCGCTCTGAGCGAATACGTGGCATCGATGTGAAGTTATGGCGTGGTGGTGGACAGCTTGTCGCCCACTCGAGAGATGAGCCATAGCCCCATGGATCATCGCAGTTCACCATTGGGCTCTTGCGAGTAATCCAGATGTTGATAAAGAACGGAATCATCGAGAGAGCAAGGAGAGCAGATCCCACAGTTGAGATCATATTCATTCCAGTAAAGCCATCTGATGCAAGGTAGTCGGCATAGCGACGTGGGAAGCCCTTAATTCCAAGCCAGTGCTGGATAAGGAATGTGGTGTGAAAACCGAAGAAGAGAGTCCAGAAGTGGATCTTTCCTAGGCGCTCGTTGAGCATGCGGCCGGTGAACTTTGGCCACCAGAAGTAGAAGCCTGCAAACATCGCAAAGACCACAGTTCCAAAGAGAACGTAGTGGAAGTGGGCAACAACGAAGTATGTCGCTGACACTGCGAAGTCAAGTGGTGGTGAAGCCAAGATGATTCCAGTCAATCCACCAAAGAGGAAGGTGACGAGGAAGCCCATCACCCAGAGCATTGGTGTCTCAAAAGAGACATGGCCTCTCCACATCGTTCCAATCCAGTTGAAGAACTTCACACCAGTTGGAACACCGATAAGGAATGTCATAAATGAGAAGAATGGAAGGAGGACCTGACCTGATGCGAACATGTGGTGCGCCCAGACAGCCACTGAGAGAGCTGCGATTGCAATAGTTGCTGCGATCAATCCCTTATAACCAAAGATTGGCTTACGGCTAAAGACCGGCAGGATCTCCGTTGCAATTCCAAAGAATGGAAGCGCCAAGATATAGACCTCAGGGTGTCCAAAGAACCAGAAGAGGTGCTGCCAGAGCATCGCACCACCATTAGCTGGATCAAAGATATGAGTGCCAAAGAGGCGATCTGATTCAAGTCCGAGCAAGGCAGCTGCAAGAGGTGGGAATGCAAGGAGAATCAAGATTGAGGTAAGGAGTGTGTTCCAGCTAAAGATCGACATACGGAACATCGTCATACCTGGAGCGCGCATCGTGAAGATTGTGGTGATGAAGTTGACTCCACCAAGGATTGTTCCAAGACCTGAGATGGTCAGACCGATAACCCAGAGATCTCCACCAATTCCAGGTGAATACGTTGAGTTAGCAAGTGGCGCGTATGCAGTCCATCCAAATGATGCCGCTCCTCCTGGAGAGAGGAAGCCACCTACTGCCATCAAGGATCCGAAGAAGTAGAGCCAGTAAGAGAGCATATTCAAACGTGGGAAGGCAACGTCGGCTGCACCAATCTGAAGTGGCATTATGACGTTGGCAAAGCCTACGAAGAGCGATGTCGAGAACATCAAGAGCATGATTGTTCCGTGCATCGTGAAGATCTGGTTGTACTGCTCATTACTCATGAACTGCATACCTGGGCGGGTGAGCTCTGCGCGCAAGAAGAGCGCGAGGATTCCACCGACTAAGAACCATGCAAATGAAGTTGCTAGGTAGAGGTAGCCAATGCGCTTATGGTCAGTTGAGGTGATGGTCTTGACGAACTGTGTTCCCCAAGAATCCTTCCGTTCAACCCCTTGGCGAGGTGCAGTCACTTTAGGAGCTTCAGCAAATGTAGTCATTATGCGCCTGCCTTCAATGAGTTGATGTAATTCTGATATTGCTCAGGTGTAACAACCTTGACTTTAAAGATCATCTGAGCGTGATTGCGGCCGCAGAGGATGTTGCAACGACCCGGGTATGTTCCCAACTTATTCGCAGTGAATTGGAGATGGTTGGTAACTCCGGGAAGGTTCTGCATCTGAATCATGAACGCTGGAATCCAGAATCCGTGAACAACGTCATTTGCGGTAATAGTGAATCGAACGCTCTCACCTTGTGGCATATAGAGGGTTGGTGGATTCTCTGGAGTTCCAGTGACAACAGCATCTTTTCCTGCCTCTGGATAACCAAATTGCCATGACCACTGAATACCTTCAACGGTGATCTCATGCTGCGCTGGTGTCTTAGGTGAAACGATCTCTTCTTGCTTGACTGCTGTGAAGTAGAAGAGAACTGCAACGATGATAAAAGGAATGATGGTGTAGAGGATCTCTACCGGAATGTTGTACTGAGTCTGCTTAGGGAACTCACCCTTCTTCGCATCATTCTTGCGATGGAAGATCGCTGGCCAGAGGATCAAGATCAGCGTAATAACACCGACTACTCCCGCAGCGATCCAGGCTCCCTGCCAAAGTGAGAGCGAGATATCGTTAACGCTCGTAACATTCTTAGGGAATCCCATTCCGGAGATATCTTCAGATTTGAGTGAGCATCCGCTGAGGAAAGCCGTCGCTAGGAATGCTCCGAGCAGGCCAGCCAGGGTGCGCTTTTTAGGTGCAGACATAGCGCTAAGGATAGTGGCGCAACCGCATAGGTGATGCTGTAAGAGGTATCGTTCTTTAGGTGGCTCACCTCACAGCAAATTTCACCTCTGAAGCCCCACTCTCACCGGCTGTCATCGAGGCGATTTCTGCCGCCTTCGAGCAAGGGTGGGCAGATCCAAAGAAGCAGTCCCAGGCATCTGGAAGAGCCTCAATATTGGCCTCCAGCGCCCTAGAGGAGATCGCAGCCCATCTCGCCACCACCCCTGATCGCCTTGAGGTCTTGGGAGAGCCAGCCCTTGCCCACTTCCTCGCCCTCCGTGGCCTCCTGCCCCAAGGCGGGGCTCTTTATAGCTCCACCGTTGATGTGGGAAAGATTCGGGCGATCGCCCGAGAGGTCAGCGATGAGAGCTGCCTCATCGGCGTCGACGACCAAGGGCTCTTGATAACAACTGGGGTGAAGATTTCCAAGAGCGCCCTCCTCTCGCTCCAGGCAACCAATGGTGAGACCGGCGTTATTCAAGACCTTGATCCATGGCGCAATCACGGGGCAAAGGTCGTTGTCGATGCCACTCGCACTCTTCCGAATCGTGATTACATCACTGGCTTCAG
>JBEEOC010000059.1:0-4426 GCA_041191845.1 Actinomycetota bacterium
AGGGGCGACCTGTGTACGTTTGATGAAGATGAGAGAGCTCTCGCTGAAAATCTGGATCCTTTAGCGCTGCTTGATGAGCTGCATCGAGCTCCTCTAACGCGCTGATCAGCGCCTCCGGAACGAAGCGGCCACCGTAGGGGCCGAAGTGCCCGAGAATCTCTGATACCGCAGGAGTCGTCATGGTTGAAGGCTACCTTCAGGTTGCTATTGAGTGCGACCCAGAAGTTGGTCAATAGCTCGAAGCGGGTCTCCTGACTTCACGAGAGTCTCGCCTACCAAGATTGCCTGCGCCCCAGCGCTCTGCGCCATCTCAACCTCAGCACGAGCAGAGATACCCGACTCAGCAACCCTGATCACAGATGCTGGAATCTCGGGAATGAGTTCAGTAAATGTCTTGAGATCAATCTCTAAAGTTTTGAGATTGCGAGCATTGACGCCAACAATCCGCGGTTCAATTGCCATCGCATCTTCAATCTCTTGCCTTGTATGAGTCTCAACGAGGACAGCCATACCTAGCTCTGTTGCTAAGTCGTAGTAATCCTTAAGTTGGTTCTTAGAAAGTGCAGCAACAATGAGCAGGACGACATCGGCACCTGCTGCTCGTGCCTCTAAGAATTGATACTCATCGACCATAAAGTCTTTGCGCAAAATTGGGATAGAAATCTCTGATCTCACCGCTTTGAGGTCTTCCAATGAGCCATCGAATCGGCGACGCTCAGTTAAAACACTCACTACTGCCGCCCCTGCTGCCTCATATTGTGCAGCTAAAGCCCTCGGATCTGAGATAGCAGCGAGCTCGCCTTTACTTGGCGAAGATCGCTTGACCTCAGCGATCACAGTCATCGGAGCAGCCGTAAGTCTCGGATGCGCATCAATGACAGCAGGTGCTTGAGCAAGTAGGTCATGTAATTGCGAGAGCGGAAGACGACGCGCAGCTAAATCTTCACGGACCCCTTCGATAATGGAGTCGAGAACGCTCATTTATCGCCATCCTTGATTGTGGGATCGATACCGCGGTCTAAGGCGTTCCAATCAGAAATCTCACGCGCCTTCTTATCGTTGCGCTCATACTTCGGATTCAACCTCATTCGACGACTTATCGAGATTGCAACGATTGCAACGAGAATGAGGGAGAGATTAATTTTCCACATCATCGACCTCGCATCGCATTGGCGGTATTGATCGCAGTTAAGACAGCGGCTGCCTTGTTGAGTGTCTCTTGATTCTCAGACTCTGGATCGGAGTCGGCAACGACACCAGCGCCTGCCTGAACATAAGCCTTACCGCCCTTAATCAGAGCGGTGCGAATTCCAATACATGTATCGATATTTCCAGTGAAGTCGAAGTACCCAATCGCTCCCCCGTAGAGACCACGCCTGGTTGGTTCGAGAGATTCAATGATCTCCATCGCTCGTGGCTTTGGCGCTCCTGACAGTGTTCCGGCTGGAAATACTGAGAAGAGGGCGTCGATCGGTGCTGCGCTCTCCGCCAGTTCACCAATAACAGTTGAGACAATATGCATCACATGTGAATAACGCTCAATATGCATAAAGTCGATTACTTCGACCGAACCTGGCGTGCACACGCGCCCCACATCATTTCTTCCAAGATCAACAAGCATCAGATGTTCAGCTCGCTCTTTCGGGTCTGCAAGAAGTTCTTCCCCGAGACGTATATCTTCCTCAAGAGATGAGGAGCGTTTTCTCGTGCCAGCGATTGGATGAACCATCACCTCTCGCCCTGTTACCTTCACCAGCGCCTCTGGGCTCGAGCCCACTACTTCAACTCCACCTTCAAAGCGGAATAGATACATATATGGGCTTGGATTGCTCAATCGCAAGGCGCGATAGATATCAATTGCATCGGCCTTTGCCTCAGTAGAAAAGCGTTGTGAAATAACGATTTGGAATGCTTCGCCTGCGCGGATCCCCTCTTTTGCAATCTCAACCTTGGCTCGAAAATCTTCGGCCGAGATATTTCTTTCAAATTCAGGCTTCTCGAATTGAGGTATCTCACTCACATCGCCAGGCAATGCACACTGCAAATCCTCATACATTCGATCGAGTCGAAGCTCTGATTGGTGATATGCCTCATCGACGCGCTCATCAGAACCATCCCAGTTGATTGCATTTGCAATTAATGTGACTGTGCCATTGCTGTGATCCATAACCGCCAAGTCACTCGTCAACATAAAGGCAATCTCAGGAAGCTTTAAATCATCTTCTGCGATTTTCGGAATGTTCTCCAGCCTTCGCACTGCGTCATAACCCATATATCCAACAAGCCCACCGGTAAGCGGCGGCAATCCTTCGATTACAGGAGTCTTCAGATGGGCCACAGATAATTTCAGCGCTTGTAGCGGATCCATTCCGCGTGGAACTCCTGCGGGAGGTGTTCCAAGCCAATCAGCAACTCCATCGCGTTCGGTGAGAGTTGTCTGGCTTGCAACTCCAATAAATGAATACCTAGACCACGCTCCACCATGTTCTGCGGACTCTAAGAGAAATGTTCCAGGATTATTCTTCGCAAGTTTCTTGTAGATTCCAAGTGGAGTTTCACTATCAGCGAGAACTTTGCGATAGACGGGAATGACATTGTTGCTCCGTGCATATTCACGAAACTCTTCAATCTTCACGGCTTCTTCAATTCAATCGGATTATGGAAACAGCTACCTTCTCCGGTGTGGCAGGCAGGACCGCTCTGCTCAACCTTAAGCAAGAGGGCGTCTCCATCACAATCGAGGGCGATAGAGAGAACTTTTTGGGTATGGCCCGAAGTCAGCCCCTTCTCCCATAACTCTTCTCGACTACGAGACCAGTATGTGGCGCGACCGCTCTCAATGGTGAGTGCAAGAGATTCGCGATTCATATAGGCAAGCATTAGCACTTCACCGGTCTTGGCATCTTGTGCGATTGCCGGGATGAGATCGAGGCCATCCTTAAGTGCTGCTTGGAGCGCAGGTGATAACTCAATGCTCATGTGCTTATTCTGCCCTAGCCCTTGGAGCTCATGCGCACTGGATAACCACTGCGATTCAGGTAGCTCTTGATATCACCGATTCGATGGATGCCGAAGTGAAAGATTGAGGCGGCAAGGAGAGCATCTGCTCCGGCATCGAGGGCTGCTGCAAAATCCTCCTGACTTCCCGCTCCTCCACTTGCAATTAGTGGCACCCGTGAGACCGCCCGCACAGCCTTAATCATGCCTAGGTCATATCCAGCACGAGTGCCATCTGCATCCATCGAGTTAAGGAGAATCTCTCCCACTCCTAACTCACAGGCCTTCTCCACCCAGGTAAGAGCATCAACTCCTGCGCTCTCTCGGCCGCCATGGGTAGTTACTTCAAAGCCTGAATCGGTGCGAGCTCGTCGGGCATCCACAGAGAGAACCAATACCTGAGATCCAAAGCGATCTGCAATCTCCGCAATTAACTCAGGACGCGCAAGCGCTGCTGTGTTGATCGAAACTTTATCTGCACCCGCCCGAAGCAATCGATCAACATCCTCAACGCTTCTAATTCCGCCACCCACGGTGAGTGGAATAAAGACCTGCTCTGCAGTCTTTCTCACAACATCGAGAGTTGTTTCACGTCCAGCAACGCTCGCTGAGATATCAAGGAAGGTGAGTTCATCTGCACCTTCTGCGTTATAGAGAGCAGCCATCTCAACTGGGTCGCCGGCATCGATGAGATTGGTGAAATTCACACCCTTAACAACCCTGCCATCTGTCACATCAAGGCAGGGAATGATACGAACCGATAGCGTCACTTCTTACTCAACTCTAGAGCTTCTTCAAGTGTGAAGGCGCCGGCATAGAGCGCCTTTCCAACGATGGCTCCCTCAACTCCAATACCGCGAAGGGAGCTGAGAGCTGCAATATCTTCAAGAGATGAGATGCCACCACTTGCAATGACTGGCTTTGGTGTTGCAGCACACACTTCACGGAGTAGCTCCAAGTTAGGGCCTTTAAGTGTTCCATCTTTAGTGACATCAGTGACTACATATCGAGCACAACCAGCACGCTCTAAGCGCTCGATTGTTTCGAAGAGGTCTCCGCCTTCTTTAGTCCAACCACGTGCTGCCAAAGTGTGGCCACGAACATCAAGTCCCACGGCAATCCGATCCCCAAATTCGGCAATTACTTTTGAGGTCCAATCAGGATTTTCTAATGCAGCTGTTCCAAGATTGACTCGACGACATCCGGTGGCAAGTGCCCGCTTAAGGGATTCATCATCTCTAATGCCACCTGAGAGTTCGACCTTGATATCAAGGCGACCAACAACTTCAGCAAGAAGAGCGCTGTTCTCGCCAATTCCGAAGGCGGCATCGAGATCAACGAGGTGAATCCATTCTGCGCCTGAACTTTGAAAATCGAGAGCGGCTTCGAGCGGTGAACCATAGGCAGTCTCGGCGTTGAGTTCGCCTTG
>JBEEOC010000060.1:0-3862 GCA_041191845.1 Actinomycetota bacterium
GAATCAAAAACCAACACGAAGAAATACCTCTACCTACTGTAGAGAGTTTTACCGAGTGAAATTACTTCACAATTGGGGCGTGGGGTGCGGAGAGATCCACCCTTGTAATCTCCTTGTTTTCTGGAAGATCTAATAAAGCTTTTAAAACACTGACTTTTAGATCTATATCCTGCGATGAGCCCCACGTAATCTTCAACTTAGCTCCATCGCGCATCTGCCACGATGAGATGAATTTGGTATTTGCTGCGCTGACCGAAATTGTTGCCCCCTGAATTTCAGCCGGCAGATGGGTAAAGAGGTCTATCGCCTCTAGCCCGAGCTCTGGGGAGGCAGCGGTGACCACCGGTAGACCTGGTGGAGTCTTACCGGGAATCAGAAAGAGCGTGCCACTGCGATCAATTGCTTTGCCTTGATAAATACCCACTGGAATTCGGGATGTGAGATTTAAGAACACTTCGCCATTAACCCAATTGCGATCGATGGCGGCGCTCTTCACCCAGGACAACTCTTCGAGCGAACGTTCAATTGAACGTGGATCAATGCGAGAGAGCTTCTCTCCAATTTCAACTCCGCTCTTTTCAATAATCATCTCCGAGCGAATTCCCTCAGGAATTCCTATGGCAGATATTGCCTTCACCTCAAAGACGGGCGACCAGGCGAAGAGATAGACAAGGCCTGCAAAGACAACAGCTGTCATTGCGATGAGAGGACTCTTCTTTCTCATCTCTTTCTAACCAAATCGCTTAACAAGTCCATCGGCGATGATGGGAGCGAGTGAGTTCACATCGCCGGCGCCCAAGGTGAGAATGACATCTCCTGGTTGCGCCATGTAGATCATACGTTCAGCTGCCTCGACAAAATTCGGTAAGAAGATTCCGTGTTCCATGTTCTCAGCAATTAATTCAGAGCTCACACCAGGAATCGGTTTCTCGCTTGCCGCATAAATCTCAAGGAGGGTCACATCATCTGCAAGATCGAGAGAGGTGGCAAACTGCTCTAAGAAAGCTTGTGTTCTGGTGTAGCGATGCGGCTGGAAGATAACGAGAACTCGCCCAGTATCTGCATAGCGACGAGCAGCCTCTAGCGTCACTGCAATCTCAGTTGGGTGGTGACCATAATCATCAATAATTCGTATTCCATTGACAGTTGCCTTTAACTCAAAACGCCTTCCCGCTCCCCTAAATGAATGAAGTCCAGCAAGGAATGATGCGGTGTTGAGTTCCAGAGCCATTGCCAAAGCCAGGGTTCCAGCTGCATTGAGAAGATTATGTTTTCCAGGAACTTCAAGTTCGATATGGCCGATTACCGTGCCCTTCCAGATGGCTCGAGCCCGACTGGTAGCGGCCTTGAGCTCAATCTGATCAATCTTCAAATCTGAACCTGAATCGGTGCCATATGAATAAGTCGCGCAATGGGATGTGCCCTCCCCTAACGCCCTAGAACCAGCATCGTCTTGGCAATAAATCAACACACCATCGGCGGGAATAGTGCCGGCGAAGTTCTTAAAGACAGTTGTGACTTCTTGAGCGGTTGCGAAGAAATCGACATGGTCATGTTCAATGTTTGTCACTATCGCCGCATGGGGGTGATAGGCGATGAAAGAGCCATCGGATTCATCGGCTTCGGCAATAAAGAACTTTCCTGATCCTCGATGAGCATTGGAGCCAGATGCAGTGAGCGTGCCACCGATTGCAAATGAAGGATCATTGCCACATGCTTGAAATGCAACGGTCGCCATTGACGATGTAGTCGTCTTGCCATGTGTTCCGGCCACCGCGATGCTAGTCAATCCATGCATGAGAAGCGCCAAGGCATTGGCTCTGGTCATAATTGGGATTGAGCGCTCTAAGGCGCGCGATATTTCCGGATTTGTTGGCGAGATGGCGGTCGAGTAAATCACAACATCGACCCCATCGATATTCTCTGCGCTATGGCTTCGATAAATCTTTGCACCTAACGCCTCTAGCGCGGTCAAAACTGATGAGTCCTTGGAATCTGAACCGGAGACTTCAATTCCATCAGCTAGTGCGATACGAGCAAGTCCGCTCATTCCTGAGCCACCGATGCCGATGAAGTGAATCTTCTTACCGAGAAGGGATTGGCCAGCGAAAGCCGCACTGCCTGCTATCGCCATTACTTCCCCGCTGCCTTCTCAATCATCTTCACAATCTTATCTACCGCACCGATTCCAGATGGGTCACCTGCTTCAGGGCGGGTCGCACTTGCCACGATTAACCGCTCAATATTGCCGACCAACCACGTTGGCGTGAACTCACGCTGTTCAATGAGCTCTGCCCGCCCTGCCGCAACCAGGGATGCTGCATTGAGGGCTTGCTCACCATTTCCAACTGGTAGTGGAATAAAGAGTGAATATCGAGAGAGAGCTGCCGCCTCAGCGCAAGTGACCGCACCGCTTCGGGCGATGAGAAGATCCGCGGCGAGATAACAGAGAGCCATGTCGTCGATATATGAGAGAGCTTGATAGGAAGAATTTCCCGCTGGAAGTGGGTTGTTCTTCCCGACTCCATGGAGAATTGAATATCCAGATGTAATCAATTGATCACGCGAATTCTCAATAACTGCATTAATTGCTTGGGAACCTTGAGAGCCACCGAAGATGAAGATAAGTGGCTTGCCTGACTCAATACCAAAACGCTTGGCAACCTCAATCTTGGCGCTCTTTCTTGCGTGAGCCCAATCGCCTGATGACTCATTTATCTTTACAACAACATCATCCTTAAGAGGAAGACCGGTCATTTCGGCCGAGCGAAACTCTGCCTCTTTCACGGGATAACTGATTGCGCAAAAGCGTGTCAATCGAGCACCCATCCGGTTGGCCCATCCAGGCTTGGCATTTTGTTCATGAATCACAAAGGGCGTGCGTGTAATCGTCGCTGCTAGATAAAGCGGCCCTGAGACATAACCGCCAAATCCGACAGCGCAATCAATACCTCGCAGAGCCCTCACTGTTGCCAGAATGGATGTAATAAGTTGAAATGGAACTCTAAGAAGTGATGGTGATAGGGAGCGCGAGATTGCAACCTTAGGAATCAGGTGCAACTCAAAGCCGGCAGCAGGAATAAGAGATGTCTCTAATCCAGATGCTGTACCGATAAAGAGGATCTGATCTTCCGGGTGGCTTCTCTTCCAGGCGCGAGCAACAGCGAGAGCTGGCTCAATATGTCCTGCCGTTCCTCCCCCAGCGAAGAGAATCTTCATCGAAATTGCTCTCCCTTTATTTCTTAGAAAAACGTCGCACAAGCTCCCGAGAAACCTCTTGATCTCTCAGAGCAACTCCTGCCACAAAGCCTAAGGCGCAAATAGTCGTGAGTAAGGCAGAACCACCATAAGAAACGAGAGGTAATGTCACACCCACCACAGGAAGAACGCTTATCGCAGTTCCAATATTGAGGAAAGATTGAATTCCAATCCAGCATCCCACTCCAGCACAGACATATCGCGAGAATGGATCTTTTGCGCGAAGAGCGATTCTAAAGATGGAGTAGACGAGTGTGCCGAGAAGAATCAAGACACCAAGTGTTCCCACTAGCCCCAACTCTTCGCCAATCACAGAGTAGATAAAGTCGGTGTGAGCCTCTGGCAGGTTGCCCCATTTCTGCCTACTGCCTCCAAGGCCAACTCCAAAGACACCACCTGTTGCAAGACCAAGGAGGCTATGAGCTGGCTGCCAACCAAAGTTCTTATAGTCATTAGGATCGAAGGGATCAAGAAATACTAGGAAGCGAGCTCTGCGGTAATCAGAGGTAACGATTCCAATTGCCAATCCAGCAAAGAGAACTGCAGCGACTGTTCCCATCTTCTTTAAATCAACACCTGATACAAAGAGCAGACCGGAGAAGAT
>JBEEOC010000061.1:0-4216 GCA_041191845.1 Actinomycetota bacterium
GGATCTTTGATTAACTCGATCTCATTAGACATTTACTTATCTCGCTTTCATCGCCAACCAGACTGCTGCACCAATGAGCAATCCGATTCCTAGAGTCCATGCCAAGAGGCCTTCAGTTACAGGACCCACGCGACCGAGCGCGACTCCACCGAGCTGTGGCTCTGACTCTGCAGCCTTGATCCACTTAATGATTGAAAGCTTCTCTTCAGCGGTGAGTGTCTTATCGCTGAAGACCGGCATTGATTGTGGTCCGGTAATCATCGCTTCATAAATATGCTTTGGTTCAACGCCCATCAGAGTTGGCGCCCACTTGCCCTTGGTAAGCGCTCCACCTTGTCCAGCAAAGTTATGGCACATCGCGCAGTTTGTGCGGAAGAGCTCGCCACCTTCTGCAACAGAACCATCGCGCTCATAGTTGAGCATCTCATCGGTTGGAACCTCAGGTCCTGGGGCAAGTGATGCCACATAGGTTGCAAGGGCATGTACTTCAGCAGGTGTGTAGACAGGCGCTTTACGCATCGCCTGTTGGCTCATATCAGCCATAGGCATACGACCTGTGCCCACCTGGAAATCTACTGATGCCGCACCTACTCCGATGAGAGATGGAGCTACAGGTCCACCTTCTGCGTTGAGGCCATGGCAGGAAGAACATCCCTTAAGGAAGAGCTGCTTTCCCTCTTCGATTGCTACTGAACGATCGGCCGCTGTGGTCGTTGCTGTATTGACCGCGCTTGCTACCTGAAAGGTAGTTCCAATCGTAAAGAGAGCAAAAACCAAGAGGATTGGCCCTGCCGCCCGGTGGCGACGAAGGCGTGATAGACGCTTCACTGAATTTCCTTCCCTAACCTTGTTTTCAAAACCTTATTTATTAACTGCTTTTTCCTGCGACCTTACTTAATCAAGTAGATCGCGGAGAAGAGTGCGATCCACACGACGTCAACGAAGTGCCAGTAGTACGAAACGACAATTGCAGTAGTGGCCTGGCTCTGTGTAAAGCGACGAGCCTTAGCAACGCGCAAGAGAACGATCAAGAACGCGACCAGTCCGCCGGTCACGTGGAGACCGTGGAAGCCTGTTGTCAGATAGAAGACTGAGCTATAGGCATTGGTTGAGAGTGCAAGACCTTCTTGAACGAGATGGGCATACTCATAAACCTGACCTGCGATAAAGAATGCACCCATGAGGAAGGTGAGAGAGAACCATTCACGCATACCCCAGGAAGAGACCTTGAGGAGTGAACCTTCACGTCGCGCTTGATATCGCTCAGCTGCGAATACACCGAACTGACATGTCACAGATGAGAGGACAAGGACAGTGGTGTTGAAGACTGCAAATGGAATATTGAGAATCTCAGTTGACTCAAGCCAAATAGATGGGCCCTGCACTGCGCGGGTAGTGAAGTACATCGCGAAGAGCGCGGCGAAGAACATAAGTTCGCTTGAGAGCCAAACGATTGTTCCAACCGCGACCAAGTTAGGGCGGGTGATCTTGTGGTGAGTGCTCACGCTGGTGCTGGTCATAGAGGGCATTATTCCCGATGGAGGCACCTAAAGCCCACTTTGAGGGTGGCAAGAACCACCTTTTTACCCCCATATTTGAGGTGAAAAGGCTCACCTCTGGCGACTATTATTGAGCCATGACTTCGGCTCGCAAACTCAATTTTGTACTCTACTCAGACGATTCCACAACCCGGGCGGCAGTCACTGCCGCCCTTGGACGTAAGGTCTCAGCGGAGATGCCAGAGCACCAGATTCGTGAGTTCGCCACCGCCGATGCCCTCCGCCTCTATGTCGATTCAGTGAAGCCAGGTTCTGATTCACCGATTGATCTCTTCATCCTCGATGGTGAGGCAACCCCAGAAGGCGGAATGGGCGTTGCTCGCCAACTCAAGGATGAGGTCTATAACTGCCCACCGGTACTTCTCATCGTGGCCCGTAAGGAAGATGCCTGGCTCGCTGCCTGGTCTCGCGCAGAGGCGAGCGTGACACACCCTGTCGATCCATTTACCCTCGCCACTACCGTCGCCGAGCTCATCCGCTCCCGCTCCATAGCGACTGTCTAATTGTTTTTGAGGCCGTAGTCACAGATGACCCTCTTATGGCCTGAATATATCGAGCGGCTCGATGCCGGCCTCGATCTTGAACCTCTAGAGATTCAATCGGTCCTCCAAGCAATATTGGAAGATACCGCCGATATTGAATCGGTAAAGAGATTTCTCCTCTCACTTCATAAAAAGGGAGAGACTGCAGAAGAAGTCTCAGCACTTGTTGAGCAGCTCTATCGCAATGCAACTCCGATTAATATTGCAGAGAGAGCAGTCGACACAGTTGGCACAGGTGGCGACGGTGCTCACACCATCAATATCTCATCGACTGCAGCGATTGTTGCCGCGGCTGCTGGAGCTCGCGTCGTTAAGCATGGCTCTCGCGCTGTCTCATCGAAATCTGGTGCCTCTGATTTCTATGGTGCCCTCGGTGTCGCCTATGACTTAGGTCCAGAGGGAGTGGAGCGCACAGTGAGGGAGCTTGGAATCGGTTTCTGCTTTGCACCTGTCTTCCATCCGGCGATGAAGAATGCAGCTCCTGCTCGACGCGAACTTGGCGTTCCAACCGTCTTCAACTTTCTCGGCCCGCTTGCAAACCCAGCGAAGCCAAAGGCTGCAGCTGTGGGAGTCGCCGATGATCGCATTCACCTGGTGATGGCTCAGGTGATGGCAGCAAAGGGCTGCGATGGCTTTGTATTCCGAGGCGATGATGGGCTCGATGAAATCACTCTAGATGGAACGACCTCTGTGCTCAGTATCGGAGGCGATGAGATATCGAGCGATCGCATCGATGCCAAAGATTTCGGGCTTGATAATGCTCCGATCTCCGCAGTTGTTGGGGGAGATGGCGCAGAGAATGCCGCTATCGCACGACGAATTTTGGCAGGAGAACGTGGAGCGCCACGAGATATTGTTCTTCTTAATACCGCTGTCACAATAGCTGCATTCGATGGTGAATTAGATTTGTCGCTCCATGAGCGGATTGAGAAATCTCTTCCACGAGCTATCGATGCTATTGATTCAGGGAAAGCTAGTGCTCTCTTGGAGCGGTGGGCTGTTTTGTCGACCGAGATTTCTTCGGCGCGCTAAAGTTCAAAGCCTCTTCCACGGTAAAGACTCCAAAGCCAGCGAGACGTTCAAAGATTCCATGTAAGACATCAACTGTCGCCTTGGCATCATCGAGCGCTCTGTGATTGGGCTTTACCTCTGCACCAAAGACATCTGCCAATGTTCCTAACTTGCAATTGGGAGCTTCTTCTCGAGTGAGAACTCTCCGGGCAAGAATTGCAGTATCGAGAACTCGGAAAGCTGGCCATTGATAACCGTGGGCTCGTGCAGCGAATTTGAGGAACGATAGATCAAAGGGAGCATTCTGTGCCACAAATACAGTCGACTCATCTTCCAAAAAAGTAAAGAGATCAGGAAGAACGAAGTCGATAGAGGGGCTGTCATGGACCATCACATCATCGATGCCGGTGAGCGCTGTGATGTAGGAGGGGATGGGATGGAGTGGATTGACGAGGGTTGAGAAGGTGTCGAGCAACTCACCGCCCCTTACCTTCACCGCGCCAATCTCTGTAATTGCAGCCCCAAGGTGGGGCGCACCGCCACTGGTTTCAAGATCGACGACAACAAAGCGAGCATCGATGAGTGGGGTGCCCAACTCTTGAATAGTGCTCTGCCAGTTGTTCTCATCCATAGTGGTTTCAGCCTAGATGATTGATATGACATGGCGGTGGCAATACTCTTCACTCATGAGCGTTGAAGATGCACCAGTAGGGTCAATGCAGGATTGGCGTGCAGTAGGAAAAGGCGCCAACTCCTCAGTCGGAATCATTTTTGTTCACGGCTTTACCGGGTCACCGATCTCTATGCGTCCATGGGCAGAATATTTCCATGAGCGAGGTTACTCAGTCTCAGTTCCGCTTCTTCCAGGCCATGGCACTAAGCCAGGAGATCTCAATCTGGTGAAGTGGCAGGAGTGGCCAGCAAAGGTTGAAGAAGAGCTCGATTGGATGCACTCCCAGGGAATGACCGTCTTTATCTTCGGACTCTCTATGGGTGGTGGCACAACTCTCCATGTTGCACTCAAGCACAGCTCATCACTTGCAGGAATTGTTCTCGTTAATCCGATGATTCATGTGAAATTCATTCCGCCTCAGGTCGCCTGGT
>JBEEOC010000062.1:0-4889 GCA_041191845.1 Actinomycetota bacterium
TGATCGAATTGTTGGTCATAATTGAGAATCCAACTCAATTCAATCGCGCTATCTTGCGGGAAATCATTAAGTAAGGCATGCCCGCTCTCATGAATAAAGCCATAAGAGGTCTGACGCCAGAAATCGCTCTCTAGAGCAGTTGTGACATGGAAGCCATCGTTATCAAGGGAGGTTGCAACAGGTGGATTGAGCCAGATTCCACTATCAAGGGCTGCGGTCATGAATTAACTATAGATTCCTACTTCATAAACAGCGCATTGAGACGACGGGTTGTGAAGAAAAGTCCTCCTGCTATGAAAACGAGGAAGTAGATGACATGAATAAGAATCGATGCATCAATCGTTCCCAATGTACACATTCGCATCATTTCAATACCTTGGCTTAGTGGCGTCCATCGAATAAAGGTCGCAAGCCAATCAGGGAGTGATTCGAGAGGAAAGAATGATCCACTAAAGAGGGTGAGTGGCATCAAGACAATATTGACAAGATTAAGTTGCTGATATCCCTTTATATAGCTAGTTATTGCCATACCGAGTGCGGCAAAGCCAAATCCAATTAAGATCCCTGCCGGTATTACAAAAATGCCATACCAGCTTGGAATGAGCCCTAGAGGTGCCACTACAAGCATGAATGAAGATGAGTAGAGAGCCCCTCTTAGAAGAGCCCACGCTATCTCACCGAGAGCGACATCCATGGGTCCGAGAGAAGTTGAGAGCATTGCTTGGTAGAGGCGACTTTCATGCATCTTGAAATACACATTCCATGTCGAATCCATAACAGCGCCCATCATGGCAGCTGTGGCCAATAGACCGGGGACGATAAATGTCGCGTAATCAACCACCTGACCATCTGGCAGTGAGATGTCGCCAACAAACTGACCAACTCCAAAGCCGAAGACCGCGAGATTGAGAAGTGGCTCAACGAATCCAGATAGGACTACAAGATAAGTTGAAGATTTGAATGTAACCCAGCTTCGCTGCAAGACCACGCGGGAGCGACCTGAATAAAAACGCTCACCAAATCGACCACGGCGCTTTTCAGCAATAGCCACAGCAGAAAGAAAACTCATTTTGTTAACCTCTTTTCGAAAATTCGAAAGGAGAGGATTAAGCCACCGATAGTCATGGCTAAAAGAATCACGAGATGGACTAGGACCAACCATCCTGGGGTCGGACTTCCATAGCTGAGATAACGTCCCAAATCTGTTGCATGCCAGAGTGGTGAAATCCAACCAATCCATCGAAGGTAGATTGGCATTGACTCAATGGGAAAGAATGTTCCGCTTAGAAAAAACATAGGTTGAATGATGAAGCGTCCTACAAATGTGAAAAAATTATCTTCATTCTTTGCTCCACCAGCTATTGCGAGCATAATTGCAGAGAAGGCTGCACCTGCAAGAAAAGATGCTGGGATCGTGAGCCAGGCTCGTGGCCCTTCCATGACTCCAAAGGCAAATAGCACACCGTAATAAATGATGATTGTAAAGAAATTACGGAACATTGCGCCGAGAAATACTCCAAGGGCGATTTGGCGACCTTCTAAAGGAGTTGAGCGAATGGCAAAGAAGGATTTCTCCCACATGAATCCACCTAAAGTGGGAAATATAGTTTCATCGATAGAGCTTTGAACTGCTGCGTTAGCAAGTAATGCGGGAGCAAGAAATACCAGATACCGGACTCCATCTACGCCTTCTCCACCCATGTTCTGATCAACGAGCGTTCCCACGCCCACTCCAATAGCTAAGAGGTAGAGAACAGGGCTAGCGACTGCGTGAAAAAGGACTACCCAGAAAAATTTACTCATGTTATAGAGTCGAGTCTGGAAGACAAATCGAGCTCCAAATTTCGGGGCAGTACGCATTTACTCGACCAAAGTTCTTCCTGTAAGTCTAAGAAACACATCCTCTAGAGAGCTACGTCTGACCAAGGAAGTTCTTGGATGCAATCCTGAAGCAACAATTTCTTCAAGCACGCGTTCAGCATCCTCTGCATAGAGCAAGATGCGATCCGGGAGAACTTCTAGACGTTCACAGTGAGATTCCAATTTCGGTGCTATTTCTTCATTCTTATCCATACCAAAACGCAATTCAAGAACTTCGCGCGAGGAATATCTCTTAATAAGGTCAACAGGTGATCCTTCGGCCATGATTTTTCCATGATCCATGACAACCAATCGCTCACATAGTTGCTCTGCTTCATCCATGAAGTGAGTTGTAATTACCAGGGTCACACCTCGTTCTTTTAACCTAAAGAGTCGATCCCAGAGTATGTGACGTGCTTGTGGGTCAAGGCCGGTGGTTGGTTCATCCAACATGAGAATTTCGGGATCGCTCACAAGAGCGCGTGCAATTGTTAAGCGGCGTTTCATACCACCACTGAGAGCCTCAACTTTCGCATCTCTTTTCTCGGTAAGTTGAGCGAAATCAAGAAGTTCATCAATCTTGGCGCGGATTACCTTTCCTGAAAGACCAAAATAACGCCCGTAGAGATAGAGATTCTCCGTGACCGTCAAATGCTCATCAAGGTTATCTTTCTGAGGGACAACCCCTAAATGAGCACGAATCTGTGGACCAAAAAGCTCTGGATCTTTCCCAAGAATTGTGATCTCTCCGCTACTTCTTTGGGACGTTGCACCAATGATGCGCATTGTGGTTGATTTACCAGCGCCATTAGGCCCGAGGAGTCCGAATGATTCGCCTTTATTTACCGAAAAATTGATCCCATCTACTGCTGTGAAATCACCAAAACTCTTCTTTAAACCGCGCGCAACGATGAGTTGTTCAGACATGAGCGCCATCTTACAGGTGACTGGAAAAGAATTTTACGGATAAAGACCGCGTAATTTATGGGCTTCAGCTACTCGCTTCACACCAATCATCATCGCTGACTCTCTCCATGTGAGCTTCCTATCAGAAGACATACTTTCAACTTCTCTGATTGCCTTCATCAACTGTGAATCAAGGTTCTGATAGATCTCATCTGCATCCCAGAAGAATGCTTGTTTATCTTGCACCCACTCAAAGTAAGAGACGATAACTCCGCCTGCGTTAGCGAGAATGTCAGGAACGACGAGAACATTCTTATCCTTAAGAATTGCATCACCTTCAGGGGTTGTTGGAGCGTTTGCACCTTCAACAACAATCTTTGCCTTAATGGAAGGTGCTGTCTGTGCTGTAATCGCATCAGCTAGAGCAGCGGGAATCAACACATCAACTTCGAGAGCTAGTAACTCCTCATTGGTGAGGCGATCTGTGCCGGGCGCATCGAGATTGCCATGGCTCTTAAAGTGGTTCCAGAGAGACTCCACGGAATCGAATCCGGTTACGCCGCCATTAACATCGCTGACAGCGACAATCTTGAGACCCATCTTCTCTAGACCAACTGCGGTCCAGTAACCGACCTTTCCAAATCCTTGGATGGCTACGGTGGCACCAAGCGGATTGATTCCCTTTACGAGGAGAGCTTCACGAGTTGAGATAGCAACGCCATCGCCAGTTGCTGAGGTGCGACCGAGAGATCCACCGAGTGAGATTGGCTTTCCGGTGACAACCCCTGGAACTGAATAACCAGCATTGACGGAGTAGGTATCCATCATCCACGCCATATTGCGCTCATCTGTTCCCACATCGGGAGCAGGAATATCGCGCTCAGGTCCAATGATTGGAAGAATCTCAGAGGTGTAACGACGGGTGAGGCGCTCATTCTCCATCGATGAAAGCGTGGATGGATCGACGGCGATGCCGCCTTTTGCTCCACCATAAGGAAGATTTGTAAGAGCACACTTCCATGTCATCAACATCGCAAGTGCGACAGTCTCATCCATATCGATATCTGGATGGAATCGAACTCCGCCCTTTGAGGGACCACGAGTGGTGGAGTATTGGACTCGGAAGCCCTTATACATCTCAACATTTCCATTATCACGGCGCAGAGGTACGGCAACCTCTAGGACGCGGCGAGGAGTTGAGAGGGTCTGCCACTCATTCTCCGATAACTCAAGTTGTTCCACAGCTCTACGCAATTGGCGTAATGCAGTATCTAGCGCTGACTCCATTGTCAGTACTTCCTCTTCTCGCGTTTTAGTTATGAATTAACTGCGTAGTGCTTTAGCAAACTCGGCAAAGTCATCAACCAAGATATCGATCTCAGTCTGGGTATGAGCAAGCGAAATAAGCCACTGCTCATCAAGTCCTGGAGGAGTGATGATTCCGCGGTTGAGCGCAAAGAGCCAGTGGGCCTCTGCCACACCGAAGTCAGTGGCTTTGTAATCGCGATAGTTGCGAACTGGTGCTGTTGACCAAGTAACACATCCCTTCACGCCAAAACCGACGGTGTGAGCAGGTAATTGATATTCATCAATAATGTCACTGATGCGCTCTAGCGCCTGGAAATTAAGGGCCTCAGCTATGCCAAGAGTCTCCTCTGTTGCAATGCGATCGATAGCGCGAACGCCAGCCATAGCTAGAGGATTACCATTAAATGTTCCAAAGTGAGCCATCTTGTTATTGGTAACAAAATCCATATACTTCTTCTTGCCACCAAAGGCTGCAAGTGGAAGTCCACCACCAATTGATTTAGCGAGAGTAATAAGGTCTGGCTGAACTCCGAGGCGCTTTGATGCACCGTGTGCTCCAGCTGTAAGACCGGTCTTTACCTCATCGAAGATCAAAACCACGTTGTACTGATCGCAGAGTTCGCGAACGCGCTCGAGGTAACCCACATCTGGGAGAACAATTGCTAGGTTCTCAAGGACAGGTTCAACGATGAAGCATGCAATCTTCTTTGCATTCTTCTTGAACATCTTCTCAAGAGCTTCAATGTTGTTAAATGGCACAACATAGATATCGCCTGGGACCAAGTTTGAGTCGATGTAAGGAGTTGGCTTATCTG
>JBEEOC010000063.1:0-13128 GCA_041191845.1 Actinomycetota bacterium
TGAACTTGGCATCAAATTCAAATCACATCGCGTCAATCCAGATTCAGTCACGGTTACTTTAGAAGATGGTCGTGAATTCACCGCCGATATCCTCCTCGTCTCTGTTGGACGTGGCCCAGTAACTGATGGCATTGGCTACCAAGAAGCTGGAATTGCAATGGATCGCGGCTATATCCTCGTCGATGATCACTGCCGCACCAACATTCCAGGTATCTACGCCGTCGGTGACATCATCCCTACCTTGCAACTTGCCCACGTTGGCTTCCAAGAAGGAATCCTTGTTGCAGAGACGATCGCAGGTCTCAATCCACGTCCTATTAATTACGATGGCGTTCCACGCGTTACCTACTCTGAGCCTGAGGTTGCATCAGTTGGCCTCTCAACAAAGGTTGCCAAGGAGCGCGGTTACGATGTTGTTGAACTCGATTACAACCTCGCAGGAAATGGTAAGGCACAGATTCTTAAGACTGCAGGCTCTATCAAGTTGGTCGCAGCAAAGAATGGCCCTGTGCTTGGTATCCATATGGTCGGAGCGCGTGTTGGCGAACTCCTTGCTGAAGCTCAATTGATTTATAACTGGGAGGCAACTGCAGATGATGTGGCTCCTCTTATCCATGCACACCCAACAATGTCCGAAGCTATGGGCGAAGCGCACCTTGCACTTGCCGGCAAGCCGCTTCACGCACACGGTTAATAGAGGAGAATAGAAATGTCATTTTCAGTAACGATGCCAGCTCTCGGCGAATCCGTGAGCGAAGGAACTGTGACACGTTGGCTCAAGGCAGAGGGCGATCACGTCGCTGTCGATGAACCACTCCTCGAAGTCTCAACCGATAAGGTCGATACTGAGATCCCATCACCTGTAGCTGGCGTATTGCAGAAGATTGTCGTCGGTGTAGACCAGACTGTTGCAGTTGGCGCAGAGCTTGCTGTCATCGCCGATTCCGCATCCGGCGCAGCACCTGCTGCTGCAGTTCCCGTAGTTGAAGCGCCAGCTGCTCCAACTCCCCCTCCTGCTCCAGTAGTGGAGGCGCCGGCTGTGCCAACTCCACCACCAGCTGCTCCTGCAGCTCCCGCATCATCAAACGCTTCTAGTGGAACAGTGATCACCATGCCTGCTCTCGGTGAATCAGTCTCTGAAGGAACAGTGACACGTTGGCTTAAGAACGTTGGCGATTCAGTTGCAGTCGATGAAGCTCTCCTTGAAGTATCAACAGATAAGGTCGATACCGAGATCCCATCACCTGTTGCCGGAACTCTCCTTGCAATCGATGTTCCAGTTGATTCAACAGTTCCAGTCGGAGCGCGTCTTGCACTAATCGGTGCCGCAGGCGGCGCACCAGCAACACCTGCAGCTCCTGCTCCAGTCGCAACACCTGTTGCAGCCGCACCCGTCACTCCTCCGCCAGCACCAGTTGCACCTGTTGCATCGGCACCCGTTACTCCTCCACCAGCACCTGCTGCTCCTGCAGCTCCTGTCTCACAACCAGCAGATGCATATGTGACTCCAATTGTTCGAAAGCTCGCCAATGATCTCGGTGTGAACTTGGCTCAAGTTCGCGGCACTGGAATCGGAGGACGTATTCGCCGTGAAGATGTTGAGGCAGCAGCGCCAAAGAGCGCAGCACCAGTTGCATCAACTCCAGCAGCGCAAGCACCTCGGGCCGCCGCCCCTGCACCGGTTGCAGCATCACCACTGCGTGGAACTACAGTGACAATGTCACGTCTACGTAAGGTGATTGCAGCTCGCATGGTTGAATCTCTCCAGGTCTCAGCTCAACTCACCACAGTGATTGAAGTAGATGTTACAAAGATTGCTCGTTTGCGTGATCGTGCGAAGGCATCATTTGAAGCGCGTGAAGGCGTCAAGCTCTCATTCCTTCCATTCTTTGCTGTTGCAACATGTGAAGCGCTCAAGCAACATCCTGTCCTCAACTCATCTGTTGAAGGCGATCAGATCATCTATCACGGCGCAGAGCACCTTGGTATCGCGGTTGATACAGAGCGCGGTCTCCTTGTTCCAGTAATTCACAATGCCGGCGATCTCAATATGGGTGGCGTTGCACGAAAGATTGCAGACCTTGCAGCTCGCACGCGCGATAACAAGGTAACTCCAGATGAACTCGGTGGCGGAACATTCACACTCACCAATACCGGTTCTCGCGGCGCTCTCTTTGACACTCCAATTATCAACCAGCCACAGGTTGCAATCCTTGGACTTGGCGCCGTTGTGAAGCGACCAATGGTTGTTAAGGGTGAAGATGGTGGCGAGACAATCGCAATCCGTTCAATGGTCTATCTAGGTCTCTCCTACGATCACCGTGTTGTTGACGGTGCAGATGCTGCTCGCTTCCTTGTGACTCTCAAAGAGCGTCTTGAGGGTGGAGCATTTGAAGCAGATCTAGGTCTCTAAGGTGATCACGCCACAGCGCATCGCTATAACGGGTGCATCAGGGCTTATCGGCTCTGCCCTCGTTGGCCATCTCAAGAGTGAAGGTCACACTGTTCAGCGCCTTGTGCGCCGCACCCCAGTTGCACCTGATGAAGTCCAGTGGGATCCAAAGACTGGCTATGTCGATCTTGAAGCACTTCGCGGAGTCGATGCAATCATCCACCTTGCTGGAGCTGGCGTTGGTGATAAGCGTTGGAATAAGAAATATAAGGCAGAGATTCTCAACTCGCGCCTGATGGGAACAACAACAATTGCCCATGCCGTTACTGAGCTATCTCCTCAGGTCTTTATCTCAGCCTCAGCTATCGGCTGGTATGGCGAGTCAGGAAATCGCGCTGTCGTTGAATCAGATAAGTGTGGCGATGATTTCCTCGCGGCTGTATGTCGCGAATGGGAAGCAGCAGCAGATCTGGCTACCAATACTCGCACCGTCAAAATTCGCACCGGCTTGGTCCTCGACCCAACTGGTGGCGCACTGGGAAAGATGCTTCCACTCTTTCGCTTTGGCCTAGGTGGCAAGCTCGGCAACGGCAAGCAGTGGTGGTCTTGGATTACTCTCCACGATCTCATCCGCGCAATCTCATTCCTACTTGAGAACAACATCTCCGGTCCAGTAAATCTCACCGCGCCAAATCCAGTGACAAATCAAGAGTTCACATCAGCTCTTGCACGCGCTCTCCATCGCCCAGCGCTCTTTCCAGCCCCTGCTCTCGGCTTAAAGGTTGCGCTCGGTGGTTTCTCAAGTGAGATTCTCGGTTCAAAGAAGGTAGTACCTCAGGTTCTTACCGAAGCTGGTTTTGAATGGGATTACCCACACATCACCAACGCACTCACCGCACTCGTTAGCGAGTAAGCGCCTCAACTGCCGCAAGTCTGCCTGAGATCAAGGCGCCATTTTGCGACCCTGCGCTCAAGTAGTCACCTGCGATAAAGAGGTTCTCCCCTGCCTTTGCAGAACGTGCACCGCTGTGGCCAGGAGCAAAGAGTGGAAGTGAGTCAGTGATCTCATAGCGCTTGACCAATTGGAGCTCGCTCGGTGCAATCTCCCAGAACTTTGAGATCTCATCGGCAATTGCTTTCTCCGATAAGGATGTGAGAGTAGTAGTTGAGATAAGGGTGCGATCGCTCGGAGCATATTGAGAAATCAGATTGCTTATTGCAATCGAATTCACAATCGGGCTCTGTGCACTGGTCACGCGCAATCTCCGCGATGAAATCACTCCAGCTGGGATGCTGTGATACCAGGTATAGCTTGAAAGATATGGATGAGAGTTCTTCTCACCTAAGAGCTGCGCCGCATTAGCAGCGCTAGTTGCGACGATTACCTTCTTACCCTTGAACTCTTCAAGGGATTCAATCTTTGCATCGAGATGAACGTTTTCAACTCGAGCTCCAAGTGCTTGAGTAAGAGCGCCAACTCCTGCTTGAGGTAATCCGGAATCACCCACCACAAAACTCTTAATGATCTCTCGACCATAGGCGCTATCGACCCGTGAAGGATCAACCAGAAAGACACCTGTGAGAAATGGTCGAATGAGGTTCTCGTAGAAATCACCTGCGCCCGAGGCAAGAAGTGCATCTCTGAGTGAGATATTCCCATTCGGCTTTGCGCCAAGAAATGTCAGGAGCGAGAGCTTCTCTTTAAGTGATCCAAGCGGTGATGTAAGGCCTTGAATAGGATGAAGACGTGGATCTCCAATTGATGTCACGCCAAATGCAGTAACAACATCGACGGTGCGATCTGCCTTGCAGAAATCTATCTCGTCAATCACCTTCAGTCGTTTGAGCTCTGAATATCCGGCATTGATTAATTGAAAACCGCGGTCGAGGATGTAGCCATCGATGTAATCCGAGCGGACACGTCCGCCAAGATCATCGGATGCCTCGTAGAGCTCGACGCTCTCCCCCGCCTCTTGCAAGGTCAGGGCAGCGCTGAGCCCAGCGAGGCCACCACCAATGACTACATACGACATATCAGGCTTTTACCTATCTCGTGTTTAACTCGTCCTTACTTATTTTGAAGCTTTGATGGCCACCAGATCTTTGGTCCGATCTCATGAACGAGAGCAGGTACCAAGATGGAGCGGACGATGATGGTGTCGAGAAGAACTCCGAAACCAACCGCAAAGCCGAGTTGAGCAAGTGGCACGAGCGGAAGAAGTCCGAGAACTGCAAATGTTGCAGCCAAGACAATTCCAGCAGATGTAATAACAGCGCCAGTTACAGTCACTCCCTTGATGACACCTTCACGGGTGCCAAGTTTTGCTGACTCCTCGCGCACTCGAGTCATCAGGAAGATGTTGTAGTCAATGCCAAGGGCTACCAGGAAGATGAAGGCAAAGAGTGGGAATGAGTTATCTCCCCCTTCAAAACCAAATACATGGTTGAAGACCAAGGCGCAGACGCCGAGGGTTGCAAAGAAGGAGAGAACTACTGTGCCAAGGAGTACCACTGCGCTAAGAATGCTTCGAAGAAGCAATCCAAGAATCAGGGTGATCACAAACAGGATAATCGGAATGATTGTCTTGTTATCGCGATCATTTGCGGTTCGCACATCGAAGTAGACAGCAGATGTACCGCCTACCAGCGATGATGGGTCGGCCTCATGGGCAGCCTCACGAATTGCTGGAATGTATTCACCTGCCTCAACGCTATCTGGCGCTTGATCAAGGGTGGCATTGATAATGACCTTGCCATCGACAACTCTTACATTCTGAGTTACCGGATCCACGGCATAGGCGACTTCTGAGACTCCCTTGACCTTAGAAACTGCATCGATAACCGCATCAGCCTTACCTTGAGCGGTAACAATCTGAGTTGGATCGCCTTCACCACCCGGGAAGTGAGTCAAGAGAAGCTTCTGCCCCACAACGGATTCAGGATTACCAGTGAAGGAATCGACTGTGCCAATTCCATCTGCCTTGAGCGTTGTTGAAGTAAAGGCGAGTGCGAGGAGAACCACGCTAGTAATGACCCATGCCTTACGCGGGCTGCGACCAATTCCATTGGCAACCTTCGACCAGAGGCCAGAGAGGACATGGTCATCACCGTCATGGAGTGGCTTACGAGGCCAGAAGATCCAGCGACCAAAGAGGACGAGGAGGGCGGGAAGTAGAGTCAAAATTGTGACGACGGAGACTGCAATACCAATTGCACCGATAGGTCCAAGACTTGCAGTATTGGTGAGCTGACTAAAGAGCAACATCAAAAGTGAGATCGCAACAGTTGAACCTGATGCAAGGATTGGCTCCCACACTCCCTTATATGCCGCCTTCATGGCATCGAAGCGGTTCTCATGGAGATGGAGCTCTTCACGATAACGAGCGATGAGAAGAAGTGCATAATCAGTTGCAGCACCGATCACAAGAACCGAGAGAATTCCTTGGGATTGCCCATCCACATCGATGATGTTTTCCTTTGCGAGGAGGTAGATGATTCCACCTGCCGTTGAGAGCGCAAAGAGCGAGGTGAGAAGCGGAATGATCCAGAGAACTGGTGAGCGATAAACAAAGATCAAGATGATGGCTACAACACCTAGAGTTGTGAGCAAGAGCGTTGAATCAATCGTGCTAAATGCGTCAAAGAGATCGCCGAGCAGACCTCCTGGGCCTGTGACATAAGGAGTAAGTCCTTGCTCCTTTGCAAAAGGAGCGACATCTTCACGGAGCGCTTCAACTACTGCTGGAAGAACTGGCTCATCATTGGGAAGGAGTTCGCCAATTGCCTCACCATTGAGTGGAACGTTGACGAGAATCGCCTTTCCATCTTGGGAAGGGAAGGCGACGATTGGCTGATCTTTCAAAAGGTAATCAGAGATAGTTGCATCAGTTCCTCCGAGTGTGAGCGCGCCGACCTTGGCGAGATGACCATTGACTGCAGCTACAGCAGCTGGCGTTGCTTCACCCTCAAAGAGGACCAAGGTTGGGAAGTTAAAGGAGGTATCGCCGGCAAACTTCTCAATCTCATCGGCTGCCAAGGTGGCCTCGGCGCCCTTAGGTAAGAATGAAGAGTTGTTGTTCTCCTGGACGCTGGTGAGCTTTCCAAAGAGAGGGCCGAAGATGCCGGTAATCAAGAACCAGGCGATAACGACTAAAACTGCGATAGAAACGGGCTTTTTGTTCTTAATTAGCATGGGCGAGAGTCTACCTTTAGGCTTACCTCGTGCCTCTGACCGACTCTAGCCCGCTCGCCCTTCAGCGCAGCGGCCTCATCGAATATGAAGAGGCGTTAGAGATTCAACGCACCATTCATCAGGAAGTCTCATCTGGCGATAGAGCAAACACCTTAATTCTCCTTGAGCACCCCTCCATCTATACCGCAGGTAAGCGAACCCTCGATGAAGAGCGACCAGGAAATGGCGCTCGTGTTCTCGATGTTGATCGCGGCGGAAAGATCACCTGGCATGGACCAGGACAGCTCGTTGGATATCCCATAGTTCGATTGAGCAATCCTCATGAGTTGGTCGGCTTTGTCCGCGAGATTGAAGCTGGCCTCATCAAGGTTTGTAGTGACTTTGGCGTAAAGGGCGGACGAGTGGCTGGTCGCTCTGGCGTATGGGTAGTCGATGAGAAGGGTGAGCGTAAAGTGGCTGCGATCGGCATCCGAGTCGCCTCCGGCACATCGATGCATGGCTTTGCCCTCAATGTAAACCCTGATCTCTCAGCCTTTGATGCCATCATTCCATGCGGGATCTCAGATGCAGCAGTGACCTCGTTGGAACGCGAGCTCGGGCGACCTATTACTATTGAGGAAGTGACCCCAGTCGTTGAGAAGCATCTTTATGAATCGCTAACAAAGGTAAGCAAATGACAATCGCACCAGAAGGCCGCAAGCTACTTCGTATCGAAGCCCGAAATGCGCAGACTCCGATTGAACGCAAACCTGAGTGGATTAAGACTCGCGCAAACATGGGTCCTGAATACACGCGACTTCGCACTTTGGTAAAGACCGAATCCCTTCACACAGTCTGCCAAGAGGCAGCATGTCCCAATATCTTTGAATGTTGGGAAGATAAGGAGGCAACGTTCCTTATCGGTGGTGAACGCTGCACCCGTCGTTGCGACTTCTGCAATATCGACACTGGAAAGCCAGAGCCACTCGATCGCGATGAACCACGACGCGTCGCCGAATCTGTGCAAGCTATGGGTTTGAAATATGCAACTATCACCGGTGTTACCCGCGATGACCTCGAAGATGAGGGTGCATGGCTCTATGCCGAAACTATTCGTAAGGTGCATGAGCTCAATCCAGGCACTGGAGTCGAAATGCTTGCACCAGATTTCAGTGGAAAGCCAGAGCTACTTAACCAAGTATTTGAAACCCGCCCTGAGGTATTTGCCCATAACTTAGAGACAGTTCCACGAATCTTTAAGCGAATTCGCCCCGCCTTCTCTTATGAGCGCTCACTCAATGTCATTACCCAAGCTCGAGAATATGGCCTCATTACAAAATCTAACCTCATCCTCGGCATGGGCGAAGAGATCTCTGAGGTCATTCAAGCCCTGGAAGATCTCCATGCAGCAGGGTGTGACTTGATCACTATTACTCAATATCTTCGCCCAACCAATAAGCACCATCCCGTTGAGCGCTGGGTCAAGCCAGACGAGTTTGTTGATCTTGCAAAGAAGGCAGAAGAGATTGGCTTTAGCGGTGTCATGAGCGGTCCACTTGTTCGCTCCTCCTATCGTGCAGGTCGCCTCTACAAGCAGGCGCAGGAAAAGCGCGCACTCAATGGCTGAGCTTGTCTATCCCCCAGTAATTGGTGCGGTGAAGACATTCTGGAAAGTTCTCAACCTGCAATTTGATTTCCAAGGTCAAGATAATCTCCCTGATCGCAATCATGGTGGTGCAATTCTTGCCATGAATCACATCAGCTATCTCGACTTTGCTCTTGTCGGAACGGCAGCACTTCCTATGAAACGCTATGTGAGATTTATGGCGAAGAAAGAGATCTTTAACAACAAGTTAGCCGGTCCGCTGATGCGCGGCATGCACCACATCAGCGTAGATCGCTCTAATGGCTCTGCCTCATTTGTGGCTGCGATGAGAGCGCTCCGCGATGGTGAAATCATCGGAATCTTTCCCGAAGGAACAATCTCTGTCTCATTTGAGATTAAAGAGCTAAAGAGTGGCGCCGTGCGACTTGCCCAAGGTGCTGGAGTTCCAGTGATTCCCACAATCATCTGGGGATCACAGCGGCTCTGGACTAAAAAGGTCAAGCGAAATCTGCGCCAGCGGGGCGTTCCGATCTCTGTCTCTTTCGGTGAGCCGATCTACTTTGATAAAGAGAGCGATGTGGAGGCGGGTGAGGCGCTCCTGCGTCAGGCGATGGTGAAAATGCTCCATGAAGTGCAGGAAAAGTATCCAGATTCACATCAAGGCCAACGCTGGGCGCCGGTTCGTCTTGGAGGTACTGCGCCGGCTCCCCTAAACTAGCGAACATGGCTAAAGATAAGAGCAGCGATAAGAACTCAGATAAGAAGATTGATAAGAAGAGCAAGGGCAAGGAAGAGAAGGTAAAGGCTCCTCGTTTCAAGGAGTTCCGTGATGCCTATGCCATCACCAAGACGGTAAAGCCTTGGATCGGAGCTCTCCTCGCCTCAATCCTCATTCTCGGCACTGCAATTGGAACAACCCTCGGCACTGTCCTCAGCGATAAGGTCGCATCAATCATCTATGCCGGAGTTCTTGGTCTTCTCACATCCGTGATCGCCGCCCTCATTACCTTTACCCGTATCGCCGGCGCTGCAGCCTATGCATCGATTGAAGGACAGATCGGTGCAGGCGCATCAGTCTTGATGGCAATTCGCAAGGGATGGACTACTACTCCTGCAGTTGCCGTTAATCGCAACCAAGATATGGTCCACCGTAGCGTTGGTCGTGCCGGAATCGTTTTAACTGGCGAAGGATCACCAGCTGTGCGCCAGATGATCGCAGATGAGCGGAAGAAATCTGAGCGCTTTGCACCGGGTGCTCCAATCACAGAGGTTGTCGTCGGTGATGGTCCAGGTGAAGTTCCATTGAAGAAATTACAGAAGCATATTCAGAAGCTTCCAAAGAAGCTCTCTGCTCATCAGATGCGTGAACTTCGCATGCGCCTTAAGGCAGTTGGCGGAATGTCGCTTCCAATTCCTAAGGGTCCTATTCCAAAGGGTGTGAAGATTAAGTAATCTTCCTACCGTTTCACAAGAACGGTATTGGAGAGGCGCTCGTTCACACCGCGCCCATTTTCATCAAAGGTAATTGCGGTGATGATAATGATCATTAAGACTGTTCTGATCAGAGCTTGAAGTGGAGTAACGGCTCCACCATCACTAAAACGAATCACTTTCAGACCCACAATACGGTGGCCGAAGGATGAACCGGTGAGAGTTACCAAGATCAGATATTCCAGGGTGAGAACGATTAAGACCGTTCCGCCTGCTCCCCTAGTCCGCTCTAGGAAGGTGCCCCCACCGGCGAAGAAGCCGAGGGTGACTGCGTAGGCGGCAAACCAATCGATCGTGATGCCGAGCATGCGGCGACCCTGGCTAATCCGTGGATACATGGTCGTAAGCCTACCCGCCTTCGCCACCAGCGCTATTTGTTACATAGGCGTAACACTGGAAATAGCAGATGTAACGGGCGAGCCCATAGGCTCTGCTCCATAGAAAGGCTCAAAGTCGAGCCCTTTCGATTCGGTTCTATCGACCATTCGGTGTGACCGTGAGACTTATTGGGAGTCAAATATATGTTTAAGAACGCAAGCGAGATTTTCGCATATATCAAGAAGGAAGATGTAAAGCTCATCGATGTGCGCTTCACAGATCTTCCCGGCATTCAGCACCACTTCAACGTTCCGGTTGAATCATTTGATGAGGCAGTCTTCACCGATGGTTTGATGTTCGATGGTTCTTCAATCCGTGGATTCCAGTCAATTCATGAGTCAGATATGAAGCTCCTTCCAGTTCCATCATCTGCATATATCGATCCATTCCGCCTTGAGAAGACGCTCGTCATCATCTTCTCTGTTCATAACCCAGCTGATAACACTCCTTACTCACGTGATCCACGCGGAGTCGTTGCAAAGGCAGTTGATTACTTGAAGTCAACTGGTATTGCAGACCAGGCATTCTTCGCACCAGAGGCTGAGTTCTATATCTTTGATGCAATCCGTTTTAAGACTGGCATCAACGAGGCCTACCACCACATCGATTCATATGAAGGTGCCTGGAACACAGGAATCGTTGCAGATCCAGATGGCACACCTAACCGCGGATACCGCACACGCGTTAAGGGTGGCTACTTCCCTGTCTCTCCAACAGATCAGTTCGCAGATCTTCGCGATGAGATGGTGATGGAGCTCGGTCGTGCTGGTCTTCAGGTTGAGCGTTCACACCACGAGGTGGGAACTGCCGGCCAGATGGAGATCAACTACAAGTTCACCGACATCCTCACCGCAGGCGATGAGTTGATGAAGTTTAAGTACATCATCCGTAACGTTGCGTGGGAAGGCGGCAAGACAGCGACCTTTATGCCGAAGCCACTCTTTGGCGATAACGGTTCCGGTATGCACGTCCACCAGTCACTCTGGAAAGATGGCAAGCCACTCTTCTTCGAAGCTGGCACTTATGGCGATCTCTCAGATATGGCACGTTGGTATATCGGCGGTCTCTTGAAGCATGCTCCATCACTTCTTGCATTCACAAACCCAACAGTTAACTCATACCGTCGCTTGGTTCCAGGTTATGAAGCTCCAGTAAACCTCGTCTACTCAGCTCGTAACCGCTCAGCATGTATCCGTATCCCAATTACCGGATCATCACCTAAGGCTAAGCGCGTTGAGTTCCGTTGCCCAGACCCATCCTCAAACCCATACCTCGCATTCGCTGCGATGCTTATGGCTGGTATTGATGGAATCATCAACAAGATCGAACCACCTGCACCAGTAGATAAGGATCTCTACGAGCTCGAAGGTGAGGAGGCAGCTGCTATTCCTCAGGTTCCGGGCTCACTCGAGGCTGTTCTTAACTCACTCGAGGCAGATCACGAATTCCTCACCAAGGGTGGCGTCTTCACTGAAGACCTCATCTCAACCTGGATCGAGTGGAAGCGTAAGAATGAAGTTGATTATGTGCGACTACGTCCACACCCAGCTGAATTCGAGCTCTACTACGACATCTAAGAAGTAAAAGCCAAAAACCCCGTCATTTAATTTGGCGGGGTTTTTGCTTTAGTGGCATGTGCGAATAGATTTCAACCATGAGCCAAGAACGAGAAAAACTGTCCTATGAGCAATTCGGTCTTGCCATTCGTGAGCTGGCACAAGAGATTAAGAACAGCGGATACGAGCCAGATATTGTTCTCTCTATTGCTCGCGGTGGCCTTCTCATTGGCGGCGCTCTTGGTTACGCGCTAGGTGTGAAGAACACATTCACCATGTCGGTTGAGTTCTACACCGGCATCGATGAACGCCTCGCTCTTCCAGTTGTCCTTCCACCTATTCCAAATAAGATAGATCTCACGGGGCTTAAGGTCCTTGTCGCAGATGATGTTGCTGATACTGGTGCCACGCTCAAGCTCGTCCGTGAATTCTGTGGCGAGTATGTACAAGAAGTTCGAAGCGCGGTCTTATACAAGAAGTCTCACAGCGTTGAGAAGCCTGATTATGCCTGGCGCCATACCGACCTCTGGATCGAATTCCCTTGGTCTGTTCACCTCCAGTAGAGCGGCAACTCTAGATGACCTACGCATCAGATTTCATCAAAGCGCTCTCCCCCGCTCTTGAAGAACTTGGCGATCACAAACGCGCTATCGGCGCGCAGGCATATATGAAGGATGTCGCTCCTTTCATTGGGGTAGCCACACCTGAAAGACGTTCGACCGTAAAGCGAATTGCAAAAGATTTGAAGGTTCCAACTTCTGAAGAACTTGGGGCCACTGCACGCAAACTCTGGAAGTTTGAAGAGCGTGAATATCAGTATTGCGCAACTGATTTAATTCAGATTCATTGGAAGGTAGCAGATAAGAACTTTCTCGCCGACCATGTTGAGGATCTACTTATCTCTAAGCCCTGGTGGGATACGGTAGATAGCCTTGGTTCAGCTGCAATCTCACCGCTGACAGATAAATACGGCTGTGAGAAATTGATCGAGAAGTGGAATAAGTCATCCAATATCTGGCTCAATCGCGCCGCGATTCAACACCAACGAGGCCGTAAATTCGAGACCGATATCGCCCTCATTCTTCGCTACTGTCACGAGCATGCAGATTCAACGGAATTCTTCGTTGTTAAGGCCATTGGCTGGGCGCTTCGAGATATGGCAAAGATTAGTCCGAGGGATGTGAGGAAGTTTCTTAATGATCACCCAGATTTGGGTCGAGTTGCAGTACGCGAAGCAGAGCGCGGATTAGGCAGACTCTAGAGCCGGTGTTCTTCCCCAGCGCTTTGTCACAAGCTTATGCATCACGCTGCCATTAATGGCAAAGACAATAGCGAGGATCCACCAACCAGGGATTCCCATTCCAATAACTAAGGCTGTGACGATTCCAGGCCCCACGGTTCCGCTTAATCCCCATGAAAGACCCCAGACTCCTTGATATTGGCCTTGATGGTTCTCATCTGCCAAACCGAATCCGATCGACCATGAGCCTGCAGACCCGATGAGCTCACCCACGATATGAGCTGCCATTCCAAG
>JBEEOC010000064.1:0-3744 GCA_041191845.1 Actinomycetota bacterium
GCACTCACCTCGATAATGGTGAGGTAACGAAGATTAATGCGCGATAATAAGCGCTGTATTTATTTATCGACTTTACTATCGAAAGGTTTGGGTTGCAGATGATTGTCGTTGCACTTGATGGCCCAAGCGGCGCTGGTAAGTCGAGCACATCAAAAGGAATCGCTATCCGCGCAGGTTGGAGTTATCTCGATACCGGTGCGCTCTATCGAGCAGTCGCTCTGCTTGCCATCGAGATTAAGAGCGATGATGCAAAAGATATTCTTGCGGCCCTTAAGGTGAATCGAATCTCGTTTATTGCAGATCCTAGAAATCCGAAGATATTTCTCAGTGAAAGAGATATCTCAGATGAGATCCGCACGCTCAGCGTCACAAATAGAGTTTCCTTGATTGCAGCAGATCCTCTTATTCGCGAAGAGCTGCTGCAATTACAACGATCCATCATTGAAAGCGCAGAACGAGGAATAGTTGTTGAAGGTCGCGATATTGGGACTGTTGTCTGTCCAGATGCAGCGCTGAAGGTCTACCTCACCGCCGATATTGATGCTCGTACCAATCGTCGCGAAAATGAAATCAATGACTCATCTGTTGACACCTCCACTATCGAGCAATCTTTAACCTCTCGTGATGAGATCGATTCAACCCGTAAAACAAGCCCTTTAGCTATGGCAACCGACGCCGTCCATATCGACAGCACCGAACTCAATCTTGAAGAGACGATCGAACGAGTTTGGGAACTTCTTGTTGAGCGTTCTCTTTTAGGTTTGCCTATCGTTGCAATTCTCGGACGACCAAATGTTGGTAAATCAACTCTCATCAACAGATTCATTGGACGCCGTGAAGCCATTGTTGAAGACACGCCAGGAGTTACCCGTGATCGCGTTCAATATGAATGCGAATGGGGAGGTCGTAGATTTATTGTGATGGACACCGGAGGATGGGAATCACGTCCTGATGGAATTTCAGTTGCAATCTCTGCTGGCGCAGAACTTGCCATGGAAGAGGCAGATATCTTGGCATTTGTTGTCGATGCACAAGTCGGCGCCCTCGATGAAGATGATGTGATGGTGCAGGAGCTTCGTAAAGCTAAGAAGCCAACTATTCTGATTGCAAATAAAGTAGATGGCGATAACGATGAAGCAGATGCCCATGCGCTTTGGAATTTAGGTTTGGGGGAGCCGCACTTTGTCTCAGGTCTTCACGGACGTGGATCTGGTGATCTTCTCGACACAATCGTTAAATCACTTCCTGAGGTAGGTCGCGCACAGACGCAAGATGGTTATCGTCGAATTGCGTTGATCGGACGACCTAATGTTGGAAAATCAAGTTTGCTCAATGCGCTTGCAGGAGAAAATCGTTCAATTGTTGATGATGTTGCAGGAACAACTCGCGATCCAGTTGACTCACTTATTGAAATCGGCGGTCAGATTTGGCGCTTCGTTGATACAGCTGGCATCAAGAAGCGAGCAAATCAAGCAAGTGGAACTGATTACTATGCAACGCTACGAACACAGACTGCGCTTGAAAGGTCTGAATGCGTCGCTCTTGTTCTCGATGCATCAGTACCAATCTCCGAACAAGACCTTCGAATCATCTCCATGGTTGAAGAGTCTGGCAAAGCGATGGTCCTCGTCCTCAATAAATGGGATTTAGTCGATGATGATCGTCGGGACCAGCTAGAGAAAGAGCTCGATCGCCACCTTGGTCATATCGAGTGGGTCCAGCGGGTAAATGTTGCGGCCAAGACTGGTTGGCACCGCGATCGTCTCGCTCCAGCCCTTCGCACCGCACTCGCCTCGTGGGAGAAGCGCGTTCCAACTTCCAAGCTCAACTCATTCCTCGGGGCACTCATCGGAGCAACTCCGCCACCGGTTCGCGGCGGAAAGCAGCCAAAGGTCTACTACGCGACCCAAGCCGGTATCGCACCGCCTAAGTTTGTCGTCTTCTCCTCTGGCTGGATCGAAGCCTCCTATCGTCGCTTTATTGAGCGTCGCCTCCGCGAGGAGTTTGGCTTTCCAGGAACTCCCGTTCAGGTTGCTATCCGAGTCAAGGAGCGCGAAAAGGAGTGAGGCAGTACCTGACTATTCCTAACGCCTTGACCGCGCTTCGTGGCCTCGGTGTTCCGATCTTTATCTGGCTCGCACTTGATCTTCAGGCAGATGGTTGGGCAGTCCTCGTTTTAGCTATCGGAGGCCTTACCGATTACCTCGATGGAAAGCTCGCTCGGGCGTGGAATCAGACCTCTCGCTTTGGGGAACTGGCAGATCCTGCAATCGATCGCATCTATATCGTGGCGACCTTGATCGTGCTCTACCTGCGTGAGGCTCTTCCGTTCTGGGTAATTCTCCTCCTATTAGGTCGAGATTTAGCTCTGGGATTGGTCACGATAGCTCTCACCCGCAAAGGTCTACCACCACTTAAGGTCACCTACATCGGTAAGGCTGCGACATTCAACCTCCTCTACGCCTTCCCGCTACTTCTTCTTGCGCTGAGTGATTCCCTCGCTGGAGAGATCGCATTTATCGTGGGATGGGCCTTTGCCATCTGGGGGATAGCGCTCTATCTCGTCACAGGTGTTTCATATTTCATTACTGCCATTAAGGGTATTAGAGTGCCTCCATCACAGAGAATTATTGAGCCACTTATTTAATTGCGGAGTATCGAAGATGCCGTTTTTACAAGAATGGCCCAGTTGAGATTGAGTACATAGGAAGAGAGAAGGCAAGCGATGTCGAATATTCCAGCAGATCTTCAATATACAAAAGAGCATGAGTGGGTTGCGCCAACTTCAACTGCAGGAACTATTCGAATGGGTATCACTGACTTCGCTCAAGGCGCCCTTGGGGATATTGTCTATGTCCAGATGCCGAAGGTTGGCGAGAGCGTCATCGCCGATAAGGTCTGTGGCGAGGTCGAGTCAACTAAATCTGTCTCTGAAATCTTCTCACCAGTGACAGGAACAGTTGTTGCTATCAATGAGAACTTGAATAGCGCACCCGAACTTGTCAACTCTGACCCTTATGGCGCAGGCTGGTTGGCGGAAATCTCAATAAGTGGAGAACCTGCCACCCTTCTCACCGCTGCCCAATACGGCGAGATCACCAGCTAAGAGTTCTGCCGCCAAGGCGCCTTGCGCCGGCTTGATAATTCTTTTAGAACTCTCTACTGTCATCCTCAAGTTGAAGTAGAGGGGGATTTGATGGCTGAAGCGGTTCCATCACATGAAGTAACCACCACCCTCCACCTCGGCGTGAGATCGGTAGCAGATTCTTCCCCCGTTGCCTTGATCGAAAAGCTCATCACAGAGTCGACTCCTGAGGAGCAGCAAGTTCTCAACGAGGTGATGAACGGTTCGGGTGAGAGCGCAATGGTCTTTATCCATCGCGGTCCATCACGTGGAGCTCGTTTCCTTATCACCTCAACCGGAGCCACGATTGGCCGTTCTCCATCGAGCGATATCTTCCTCGATGATGTGACAGTCTCTCGAAGCCACGCCTCAATTAAGCGTGAGGGCTCCGCCTTTATCTTCACCGATGCAGGAAGTCTCAACGGCTCCTACATCAATAATCAGCAAGCAAGTACTCATAGCCTTGTAACAGGAGATGAGATTCAAATCGGTAAATTCCACATGCTCTTTATTAGCAGCAGAACAACATCAGGGGAGAAGTAAGTGAGCGTTCCAGCACGTGCCTATTTAAGTATCGGCGAAGTATTGACCAAGTTGCGTGGAGATTTCCCTGACATCAC
>JBEEOC010000065.1:0-4309 GCA_041191845.1 Actinomycetota bacterium
ACACAATAGGGAAAGGATATGCAAAAAACTGCAAATATCAATAGATGAGGTAAAGAGGAAGGTAGATAGCGATGGCTCTCTCACTCGATAAAGATTGGTGGCGCCAAGCCGTTATCTATCAAATCTATCCACGCTCCTTTAAGGATTCCAATGGTGATGGGATCGGCGATCTCAAAGGCATCACATCAAAGATTGATTACCTCTCATCTCTTAACGTTGATGCAGTCTGGTTATCACCTTTCTATCCATCTGCGCTCGCAGATGGTGGTTACGATGTTGATGATTATCGCGATGTTGATCCCAAGCTTGGATCTCTTGCAGATTTCGATGAGATGCTCACCAAATTACATGAAGTCGGCATTCGCGTATTTGTAGATATCGTTCCTAACCACTCATCAAATCGCCACGAATGGTTTAAAGAGGCGATCGCAGCAGAGCCTGGCTCTGCTGCTCGTAATCGCTATATCTTCCGCGACGGCAAGGGCCCTAATGGTGAACTCCCACCAACAAATTGGCCATCACACTTTGCTCCCTCTGCTTGGAGCCATGAATCGACACAAGGTGGAAAACATAATCAGTGGTACTGCCACCTCTTTGCCCCAGAACAACCTGATTTCAACTGGGATAACCGTGAGATCGAGGAAGACTTCCTCAAGACTTTGAAGTTCTGGGCAGATCGCGGCGTTGATGGATTCCGTATTGATGTGGCACACGCACTTAAGAAAGATCTCTCTGAGCCACTAAAGGATCAAGCTCGCTACCCAGATCTCGTCAATAGAAAACCAGGCGATAACATCCTCTTTGATCGCGATGAAGTGCATGAAATTTATAAAGAGTGGCGCCAGTTATTTAACCAATATGACCCACCACGCGTTGCAGTTGCTGAGTCATATGTTCCAGCAGATCGCCTCGCTCTCTATGCAAGTCCAGAGGAGCTAGGTCAAGCATTTAACTTTGAGCTTCTCGATGCAAACTTCAACGCCCATGAATTTAAGACTGTTGTTGATCGCGCCTTTACACAAGCAAAGTCGATCGGCTCTTCAACAACATGGTGTCTCAACAACCATGATCAGATGCGCCCTGCAACAAAGTATGGGCTCCTTCCAACAGTAGATCGCATCCGTTGGAAGAACTCTGCGGGAAAGACAAATCCACTCGATGAAGAGATGGGTCTTCGCAGCGCAATCGCAGCCTCAATGTTTATTATGGCGCTACCTGGTTGCACCTATATCTATCAAGGTGAAGAGCTTGGATTACAAGAAGTTCTCGGTATTCCAGAGGATCAGATTCAGGATCCACAGTATCTTCGTAATAACAAGGTCGATGTTGGCCGTGATGGTTGTCGCGTTCCACTTCCTTGGACTTCCTCAGGTTCATCATTTGGTTTCGGCGATGGTGGTTCCCACCTGCCACAACCTGCATGGTTTGCAGAGAAGTCGATTGAGGTGGAGAGCAAAGATCCACAATCACCACTTTCAATCTTCCGTCGCGCACTTGAGCTTCGTAAGAGTCTGGTAGCGCCAGAGGAGTTGACCTGGCATGAGAGTGGAGATGCCAACGTCCTCCACTTCTCACGTCCAAATGGTTGGCATTGCATCACCAACTTTGGCCGCGGCCACTATGACCTCACCGGCAAGGGAGAGATCATCCACTCATCAGGGCCACTGGCTCCGGCTGGAATCTTCCTCGTCCATGGGGTGGAGACGACAGGTAACGACCTGCCTCCTGCCACCACGGTCTGGCTTAAGGCCTAGCCCTCAAGGGTTGAAATTCACGCTCGTTTTTTGACCCGTAATAGATATGTATATGTAGACTCGCCCCAGCCGCGGCGACGCTTCAGGTTGCCGCACTGAAATCTCCAACGGAGGAGAAATATGCGCGCTTCTGCCGCTAACTCACTGGTGCAGGTCACCGGGTCTAACTTAAATATCACTTTCGTGGTTCTAGGAGTCGCCCTCGCGGCGCTCGCTATCGCCGTCGCCCTACGTGCACAGGTCCTCGCTCAGAGCGAAGGCACCGAGAAGATGCGCGAGATCGCAGGGGCGGTCCAGGAAGGCGCAGCTGCATATCTGCACCGCCAATTCCAGACACTCTCATATTTCGTAGGAATCGTCTTCTTCCTACTCTTTGCTCTCCCAGCCGATACAACATCTCTACGCCTCGGCCGCTCTATCTTCTTCCTCCTAGGTGCAGGATTCTCTGCCCTCGTTGGATATAACGGTATGTGGCTTGCTGTGCGCGCAAATGTTCGCGTCGCAGAAGCTGCTCGTCAGAAGGATGGCGTTAAGGCTGTTCAGATCGCATTCCGCACCGGTGGTGTTGTCGGTATGACAACTGTTGGCCTTGGTCTCGTAGGAGCTGCGCTCGTTGTCATTATCTACCGAGAGAATGCACCAGTTGTTCTTGAAGGTTTTGGTTTTGGTGCTGCAATGCTCGCGATGTTTATGCGCGTGGGTGGCGGTATCTTTACTAAGGCTGCAGATGTCGGAGCAGACCTTGTCGGTAAGGTTGAGAAGAACATCCCAGAAGATGACCCACGTAACGCTGCAACAATTGCAGATAACGTTGGCGATAACGTCGGTGACTGCGCTGGCATGGCGGCAGACTTGTTCGAGTCATATGCAGTAACTCTCGTTGCAGCTTTGATTCTCGGTAAGGCAGCATTCGGTAACGAAGGCCTTATCTATCCATTGATCGTTCCTGCAATCGGTATCGTCACAGCAGTTATTGGTATCTTTGCGACAAAGCTACGTTCAACAGATAAGTCAGCGATGACAGCGATTAACCGCTCATTCTTTATGTCAGCGATTATCTCTGCTGGTCTTACTGGCCTTGCAACATTTACCTACCTTCCAGCTAAGTACAACCTCCTTACAAATTACTCACAGGAAGTCGCTGCTGAAGCAGGCGATATCAACCCACGAGTCTTCGCACTCGGTGCAGTAATCATCGGAATCGTTCTTGCAGCTGCAATCCAGGTTCTTACCGGCTTCTTCACAGAGGTTGGCAAGCGTCCAGTAAACGATGTTTCAGCTGCCTCACAGACAGGCTCTGCAACAGTGATTTTGGCTGGTATCTCAGTTGGTTTTGAATCAGCTGTCTACTCAGCTCTCCTCATCGCATCAGCGGTATTTGGAGCATTCTTGCTCGGTGGTGGATCTGTAGTCCTTTCACTCTTTGCAATCGCTCTCGCAGGAACAGGTCTCCTTACAACTGTTGGTGTGATCGTTGCGATGGATACATTCGGTCCTATCTCAGATAACGCACAAGGTATCGCTGAGATGTCAGGCGATGTGAAGGGTGAGTCCGCTGCAATCCTCACATCACTCGATGCTGTTGGTAATACAACAAAGGCGATTACAAAGGGTATTGCGATTGCAACTGCAGTCCTTGCAGCAACAGCTCTCTTCGGTGCATTTACAGATGCAATCAAGGAAGCAGTTGTGAAGGTCGGTCGTGCAACATCTGATCTCCAGTATCAGGGTGTTCTCGATATCGCATCTCCTCGCAACCTCGTCGGTTTGATTATCGGCGCATCAGTTGTATTCCTCTTCTCAGGTCTTGCAGTCAACGCTGTCTCTAAGGCGGCAGGCGCAGTGGTTGTTGAAGTGCGTAAGCAGTTCCGCGATCACCCAGGAATTATGAATGGAACAGAGAAGCCTGAATATGGCCGCGTTGTTGATATCTGTACACGTGACTCACTCCGTGAGCTTGCAACACCAGGAATCCTCGCTGTTATGGCACCAATTGCAGTCGGCTTCGGTCTCGGCGTTGGCGCACTCGGTGCATTCCTTGCTGGCGCTATCGGAACCGGAACTCTTATGGCTGTATTCCTCTCTAACTCAGGTGGAGCATGGGATAACGCGAAGAAGATGGTCGAAGATGGCAACTACGGCGGTAAGGGCTCAGAGGCTCATGCTGCAACAGTTGTTGGTGACACCGTTGGTGATCCATTTAAGGACACCGCAGGTCCTGCAATCAACCCATTGATCAAGGTGATGAACCTTGTTGGTCTCCTCGTTACACCTGCAGTAGTTGAGTTCTCACTCACCGGTGCAGATGTAAAGACCGCAGTGGTCTGTGTTGTTGCAACCTTGGTCATCATCGCTGCCTTGGTGCGCAATCGTCGCCACCATGCAGTTGGTATCGAGTACTAAGAATCCACACGATCACAACCAAGATCACTAACAAGATAACTATAAGAAGGGCACTTCCCCACTTCTATGGCTTCTAAAAAGGGCGAACGCGAGCTGAAGAAGCTTGTGATCGTAGAGTCCCCTGCAAAGGCTCGAAAGATTGGCGGCTACCT
>JBEEOC010000066.1:0-2977 GCA_041191845.1 Actinomycetota bacterium
AACACATCAGGTTGCAGCTAAAACTTATCCAACCCCGTTAGAGAGCCCCGTCTGATATTCAGGCGGGGTTCTTTATTGCTTAAAGTAGTTTCATTTTCCATAGAATTTTATTGAATTCTCAGTGAAGGTGAGAGTAGCCTTTCCAATGAAGGAACCGCTCTTGAACTTGATTCTCATCAATTCCAAGAGCGGTTCGATCACTCCCTCTGTTAGGAAGTATCTGAACGCCCGTCGTTTCCGCGGCGGGCGTTCCTAATTTCTATTACTAGAAGAATTAGTTTGCCAATCGCAGAAACGAGCGAGAGCCATTCAATTACATTCATAACTCCTCCCTTCTCTACTCTGACGGCAGGCGCCGCAGAGAGTTTCGGGCTTCACAAGCAGTGACGGATCCGAATGAGAAGTGAGCGGGAGCGAGGAGAAAATAGGTGGAATTGGCGGTGAAAATCCGATGGATTTCCTTGGTTGTGGATAGATCTGAGTGGTTCAATTTCTCTTATGAATAGATCATCAGTGGAATCTTTTGGCGTTGACACCATCCCAGAGAGTGAGCGGCGCGCAAAGCCATCGAGTATCGTGCCGATCTTCTTTGGCTCCAATATGGCGCTCTCGGTGATGGTCTTTGGTTGGCTCGCAGTTCTCTATGGTCTTAGCTGGTGGCAATCTGTTTCAGCGATCCTCGTTGGCACAGTAGTTGCCGCCCTCTTTGTCTCATCCTCTGCCCTTCTTGGATGGAGCGGTGCTACCAATAACTCAGTTGCATCAGGCGCGATATTTGGCGTGAGAGGGCGATTGATCGCATCCTTTGTTGGTCTCTTGCTCTGTATTCAATATGTGGCGCTGACAATCTGGACTGGTGGAGAGATCATCTCATCAGGCTGGGCGCGCATTACTAGCGGTGAGGTAACAGATGGCCTCCTTGTTATCGGCTATCTCGTCATCGCCATTGCAACAGTGGTCTTTGCCATCCTTGGTTATCGCTATCTCGTAAAGCTCAATAACTTTATTGTCTATGCGATGTATGCGCTGGCGTTGCTCTCGATCGTCGCACTCAGTGGCTCCTTTGACTTTAACTATGCGGGAGCACCTGATCAATATGCGTTGGGAACTTTCTGGCCTACCTGGTTCCTCGCCGTGTTGACCTGTGGCGCTGCAGGTCCAGTCTCACTCGTCACTCAGACTGGCGATTGGACTCGCTATGTCTCATCGGCGGCATCTCGGATGGAGATTGTTCGCAATGCTTTTATCGCAATGTCGATCGGTCTTGCAGTTCCTACTCTCTTCGGCGCCTTTATCGCAGTTGCTGCCTTTGATGAAGATTCATTTGTCGCCGGATATGTGGCAGGTGCTCCAGCGTGGTTACTAATTCCACTTCTCTTGATCGGCTTTATCGGCTCACTCGGCCAAGGTTCAGTCAATCTCTACTCCATGGGCCTTGATATGGATGCGATCTTGCCAAGGCTCTCTCGTCTGCAATCAACCTTGGTTGTTTCAGGTATTGCAACGGGCTTGGTATTTCTTGGAAAGTTTGCCTATGACGCAGAAGCTGCCGTGACCAATGCATGTCTCTTCCTCACAGCGCTAGGAACCGCGTGGATTGCAATCTCCTTAAGCGGTTATATCCGGATGGGTGGCCAATTTAAGAAAGAAGATCTCCAGGTCTTCAATCGTCGTGGAAGTGGCGGCATCTACTGGTATCAAGCTGGGTGGAATATCAGAGCAACGATCGCTTGGCTGGCGGGAAGTATCTGCGGCATCCTCGGCATCTCAAGCGTTGATTACACCGGACCGATTGCTAACGCCCTCGGTGGGGTCGATGTCAGTATCGTGGCGCCAGCTCTAGTCGGCATCACCCTCTACTGGCTCCTTGATCGCCGCCCAGTACGCCTGTGATTCGTAGAAATAGGAGATAGGCAATATCCTTAAGCCATTGTTATCGGGGTCGATGTAATTTCGAACCGGCGGTTATAGTCCGCGACCCGCACGCAGCCAGTGTGCGGTTGACTCAGTGAAATTCTGAGACCGACGGTTAAAGTCCGGATGAGAGATAACGATTGGGCGGTGAGCGGTGCCATGGTTGGCCCAGCTCTCTCGCTTGCTTGTGCATACCCCGATAACTCGTGTCATACCAAACGAGGAAGGGGAAGAGATGCTCGATATCGATAGCGCCTATGCCAATCTCGCGCGCCTTTCCACCGCTCACCTCGGTCACACCGCACCCAACCCCAATGTCTCAGCTGCGATCTATAGCCTGGCAGGTGAATTGATTTCTGAGGGCGCTCATCACCCAGAGTGCGGACCCGATCATGCTGAAGTAGTTGCACTTAAGAAGGCTGGTCAGGCAGCGCGCGGTGGCACGATGGTTATCTCGCTAGAGCCGTGTAACCACACGGGAAAAACTGCTCCATGTGTTGATGCGATTATCGATGCCGGTATCTCGAAGGTCATCTATGCGGTGAAAGATCCCAACCCAATTGCTGCTGGGGGAGCAGAGCGCCTGCGTAGCGCAGGAATTAGCGTTGAATTTATTGCAGATCAAAGACTTCACGGTATTCAAAGGGCATGGCTCCATCGCATCACAACTGGACGTCCTTACTTTATTTGGAAGATTGCCACCACCCTCGATGGACGAGTTGCTGCATCAGATGGCACATCGCAGTGGATCTCATCGCAAGAATCACGCGAAGATGTTCAGATACTGCGCTCACAATCTGATGCGATCTTAATCGGCACTGGCACCGCACTTGTCGATAATCCCACCTTGCGTCCACGCATTGATGGGGCCAAGGATCCGATTCGAATTGTGATGGGAGGTCGCGATATTCCAGCTGAGTTTCATCTCAATGACGGCAAGAGCCAGAGTATCTTTATCAAGAGCCACGCTGTCGAAGATCTCCTGAAAGCGCTCGATTACATCCCTGTGAATCAAGTACTGGTTGAGGCAGGGCCAACTCTTGGCAGCGCGCTCTTTGCAGCA
>JBEEOC010000067.1:0-3782 GCA_041191845.1 Actinomycetota bacterium
GGCTCCTGCACGTTAAGTCGCAAGAAGCGCTGTTCAAACTCTGGGATGTGCTTGAGATCTTCCTCCACTGAGGCGCTCAATTCGGGCGTTGCTCCTGCAATGCGAGTAGAGATGGAGAGCATCTTTCGCAAGTGATCCATCGCAGCGATTGTCGTGCGGATGGCGTGGCCAACCTGAAGAACAACCGCATCCTCAGTGACTTGAGGTGTGATGTTGGGATTTCCGTCGCGATCGCCGCCGATCCAAGTGCCGAAAGTGAGCGGGCGCGCAGTCACCGGTAGTTCAATATCTAAACGCTTGAGTTCGCGGGCAAAATCATTGAGTACCTCGGGAACTGTCTGACGAGCTAAATCATCGAGGTAATAGAGAGCATTCATCGCCTCATCGAGTGGTTCTGGGCGATCAAGACGCAGTTCATCAGTCTGCCAAAGCAGGTCAACAGTTTCAGCAAGTCGCTCATCCTGGGTGGTGCTCTTTGGAAGATCGAGAAGTATTGAAATCTCAGAGAGCTTTCCAAGGATTGATCTGCGAGCAGCTTCAGTGGGATGAGCGGTAAAAACTGGGCGCACTTGTAGTTCGCTTACCCACTTCACAACATCTTCGTGAGTAAATTCATGTCCGAGCTCAGGATTGTTCTGTGCTTCAATAATCTTGTCGACGGCTTTCGAGAGCCATGACTTTCCATCGCGACGAGCTTCAGCAAGTACGCGCGAGCGGTGAACTTGCTCAGCAACATTTGCTAGGTGAAAGTACGTGCTAAATGCGCGAACGAGATCAACAGCTTGATCATCTGTGATGTCAGCAAGAATGGCATCTTCGCCGTTATCGCGAACAGCCTTACGAACTTTCTCTACAAGCTCAAGGAGTTCTGAACCTTCTTGGCGAACAAGTGATTGGCCAAGGAGATCTCCAAGGCGGCGTACATCACTGCGCAGATGCGCATCATCTGTTGCGATGATTGATGGAGTTACCTGACCTTGGCTCACGGCGTAATTCTCGCACCTAATACCACCCGCGTGAGACGATGCATCTCATTATTCGATAATTTGCGATGCTGAAGTACCATTACTCATATCAAGCCCCCCTTCTTTCTGAAGTGGGGCATAGGCGCGTTGGGAAGGGATACGAGAGCAGATGCTGGGACTCCTCACTGAGCTAGCTACAGATCCAGAACTCTGCAGCGCACTCACTTCGCATCGTCGCATCGTCGCTGCTGCCTCAAGCAATCCATTTCTCATCGCCCTGCGAGCAAGCCAACAGCCAATTCTCGTTGTGACAAGCTCAAGTCGGGGAGCAGAGGATCTCGCTGAAGATCTCCGCAATCTCCACTCCACGGTCTTGGAGTTTCCCGCTTGGGAGACTCTTCCCCATGAACGCTTAAGCCCCCGTAGCGATACTGTTGCCAAGCGAATTCAAACTCTGGCTGCTTTGCGCGATCTATCAGAAGATTCGCACCCAATTGTTGTGGCACCTATCAGAGCAGTAATTCATCGCTTTATCGCATCTCTAGCGCAGGAGCCGCTCCTCACGCTTGAACTTGGGCAAGAGATTTCACTCACCGAATTGATCCAGCACTTCACCGCACTTTCCTATACGCGAACTGACTTGGTGGAAAAGCGTGGTGATTTTGCGGTGCGCGGCGGAATCGTGGATGTATTCCTTCCGCTCTCTGATTATCCGATTCGCATTGATTTCTTTGGCGATGAAATTGAAGAGCTTCGATACTTCGATATCTCTGATCAGAGAACTACCAAGCCTGTGACCGGAAAGATTTCAATTATTCCTTGTCGCGAATTGTTGATTACAGATGCGGTGAAAGAACGTGCGGAACAGATCAAGCATCGTTTTCCGGCTGCGATAGAAGTCTTGGAGAAGATCTCGCAAGGAATCAGCGTTGATGGGATGGAATCTTTGATCCCGTTCTTAATCGATGACCATCACACAATCTTTGATCGACTAAGTTCCAATAGCGTGGTGATTTTTATCGAAGAGGAAAGAACTAAGTCGAGGACAGCAGACTTAATTGAAACCAATGAGGAGTTCCTCCAGGCATCCTGGTCGAGCGCCTCGATTGGCGGCCAGGCACCGATGCCAGTGGATAAGGTGACTTATCTCGATTGGCAGAGCCTCTTAGAAGAGATTAATCAACGATCACTCGATCAGGTGGCTCTTAACAGTTTTGGTTCCGATCTCGATGAAGAGGCCTATTTCACCGACTTTGCACCAGTTGAGCCGATGCGCGGCAACGTGGAAAGACTCATCCAACTCTTAAGCGATGGGCTTAATCAACGTCAATTAACCCTCTTTGCAGCCACGGGCCATGGCATGGCAGAGCGGTACGCCGGGATTTTTAGAGATGCAGATTTACCAGTCCAATTAAGCGCTTCGCTTGCCGCTCGACCAACTAAGGGCGCAATCCATGTATTGCAATCAACTCTCTCCCATGGATTCACTAGTGAAGACTCTGAGATTCTCTTCATTACAGAGCGCGATCTCTCTGGAAGTAAGGTCACATCGAAAGATGGCGCTCGAATGCCAACCAAGCGAAAGCAGGCGATTGATCCACTAGAACTTAAGACTGGTGACTATGTTGTCCATGAACAACACGGAATCGGTAGGTATGTGGAGCTGGTTCAGCGCACAGTCGGTGGCGTCACACGCGAATACCTCGTTATTGAATATGCACCAGCAAAACGCGGGCAACCAGGTGATCGCATCTTTGTTCCGACTGACACTTTGGAACAGGTGAGCAAGTATGTTGGTGGCGAAGCACCTGCTGTTCATCGAATTGGAAGTGGAGATTGGCAGAAAGCAAAGGGGCGAGCTCGTAAAGCGGTTCGACAAATTGCAGGTGAGCTCATAAGACTTTATGCCGCTCGCACGAGCGCACCTGGTTTTGCCTTCTCACCAGATACTCCGTGGCAGCGTGAACTAGAAGATGCATTCAGTTATATAGAAACTCCGGATCAGCTATCCACTATTGAAGATGTTAAGCGCGATATGGAGCGGCCATATCCAATGGATCGCATCATTTGCGGTGATGTGGGATATGGCAAGACCGAGATTGCAATTCGTGCTGCCTTTAAGGCAGTTCAAGATGGCAAGCAGGTTGCAGTTCTTGTGCCAACAACGCTATTGGTGCAACAGCACTCAAAGACATTTGCAGAACGTTATGCAGGCTTCCCTATCAAGGTTGCAGGAATATCTCGCTTCAATACCGCAAAGGAAAGTAAGGAGATATTGAGTGATCTCGAAAAGGGTTCTCTCGATGTGATTGTTGGTACCCATCGCCTCCTCTCGCAGGATGTCATCTTTAAAGATTTAGGACTTGTGATTGTCGATGAAGAACAGAGATTTGGCGTGGAGCAGAAAGAGTCGCTAAAGAAGATGCGGACCACGGTCGATGTCTTGGCGATGTCTGCCACCCCTATTCCGCGCACACTTGAGATGGCGGTGACCGGCATTCGTGAGATGTCGACCATTACAACACCGCCTGAGGAGCGCCATCCCATTCTCACCTATGTGGGTCCAGCTGATGAAGCTCAAATCAAGGCCGCCATCCACCGCGAACTTCTTAGAGATGGTCAGATCTTCTATCTTCACAACCGCGTTGATTCCATTGATAAGTGCGCCTCTCATATCCAAGAGATGATTCCCGAGGCACGTGTTCGCGTGGCCCATGGCCAAATGAGTGAGAGCCAACTGGAAGATGTGATTCTTGGATTTTGGAACCGCGACTTCGATGTTCTTGTCTGCACCACGATTGTTGAAAGCGGACTAGA
>JBEEOC010000068.1:0-16714 GCA_041191845.1 Actinomycetota bacterium
GCAATCTTCTGACCGAAGTCGAGGACTGCAACACGATCTGAGATTCCCATGATGAGCGACATATCGTGCTCGATCAGCAAGACTGTGTAACCAGCATCGCGAATCTTCTTGATAGTCTCAGCAAGTGCAACCTTCTCAGCAGGGTTGAAGCCTGCTGCTGGCTCATCAAGGAGAACAATCTGAGGATTGGTTGCAAGTGCGCGAGCAATCTCGAGACGACGCTGATCTCCATAAGGGAGATTCTTAGCTAGACGCCCCGCCTGCTTACCGAGACCCATAAAGTCAAGGAGCTCGAGTGAGCGCTCAAGAGCTGCCTTCTCTTCTCGACGTGAGCGAGGAGTTCCGAAGATAGCTCCCATCACACCTGACTTTGAGTGGATATCTGCACCGGTAACAACATTCTCAAGAGCAGTCGACTCACCGAAGAGTCGGATGTTCTGGAATGTACGAGCAACGCCCATCTTTGTTACCTGATGGCGCTTCTTTCCCACCAATGAATTTCCATTGAGAGTGATAGAGCCCGATGTTGGCTTATAGACACCAGTGACGACGTTAAAGACCGTTGTCTTTCCAGCGCCATTTGGGCCGATGAGGGCGAGGATCTCGCCCTTCTTCACCTGAAGGTTGACATCGTTGAGTGCTGTAACGCCACCAAACTTCATAGTGACATTCTTAAGCTCGAGAAGTACTTCGCTCATTACTTGATCTCCCCTTCTCCGGACTCTTCGACTTGCTTCCAACCTGGCTCTAGATGTTCACGCTTCTTCTTTGGAAGGATTCCATCTGGGCGAAGGTTCATCATCACAACGAGTGCGATACCAAAGACGAGAATACGTGGCTGGCTGAGGAAGCGGATGCGCTCTGGTGTGAAGGCAAGGAGAACTGCTCCAAGGATTACGCCCCAGATATTTCCGATTCCACCGAAAACAACACAGGCAAGAATCAAAATGGAGACGTTGAGGTTAAATTGATCTGGCACGATTGAGAGAATCTGTGAGGCATAGACAACTCCTCCGACTCCAGCAACAGCCGCACCGAGAACGAATGCCCACACCTTTGAGCGACGAGTATTGATACCCATCAACTGTGCAACATCATCATCCTGACGGATTGCATCCCATGCACGACCTGGGCGGCGCGCAGCGAGGCGACGGACCATCCAGATGATCAGCAATGTGAAGGTGAGTAGTAGCCAGTAATAAGGCTTTGGATCCAAGATGGTGAACTTCGCCTTGAAGATATCTGGCGGTGTTGGAATACCTGCGATACCGCGTGAACCACCAATTGCATCCGTGTTAACAGCGAAGATACGAACGATCTCACCGAATCCAAGGGTCACAATCGCAAGGTAGTCACCACGAAGACGAAGGGTTGGTGTTCCCAAGAGCACGCCTGAGAGCATTGCAAGGCCCACTCCGATTGGAAGGATCTCCCAGAAGTTGAGGTTGGTCTTCGTTCCAAGGATCGCCATTGTGTAGGCGCCAATTGCAAAGAAGGCAACGTATCCAAGGTCGAGCAGACCTGACTTTCCAACCACAATGTTGAGGCCGATTGCCATCATCACATACATACCCACTGGATAGAAGAGAACTGACTGGAAGTCAGAGCCAGGGGTGTTGATGAGCGGGTTATTGAGGAATGGAAGTGCGTAGCAGAAACCAATAAAGGTCACTGCGATGAGGACGCGGCGCCAACGTGGAGAACGCTCCCAGAAGTCAGCGCCTTTGTCGCGGAGGTTAAAAGATAGAAGTGACATTAGACCCTCGCCTGTGTGATTGACTCACCGAACAAACCGGTTGGCTTGATCAGAAGTACGAGTACCAAGATGATAAATGAGATAACGGCCTTCCACGCTGTTCCAAAGACTGCTGATGTGTAAGTCTCCATCAAGCCGAGAACAAAGCCTCCGAAGAGAGCTCCACGAAGATTACCGATTCCACCGAGAACTGCAGCGGTAAAGGCGCTAATTCCGAGGAAGAAGCCGACCTTAAACGAAGTGTTCTCATAGACGAGGATGTAGAAGAATGCTGCAGCTCCTGCCATCAAACCACCGGCAAAGAATGTCACGGTGATGACTCGGTTGATATTGACGCCCATAAGCGTTGCAGTGTTCTCATCCATAGATACAGCGCGGATACCCTTACCGAGTCGAGTCTTTGAGATGAATTGATCGAGGGCAACCATCATCAAGCCGGCAGCGACGATAACGATGACCTTATCGTTACGGATATCTGCACCTGCGACTGAGACCAAGAAGGTCTTATCCATGATGCGAGGAAACTCGCGTGGAAGAGAATCTGTGATGATTCGGAAGAGCTCAACGAGTGAGATTGAGACACCAATCGCTGAGATGAGAGTTGCAAGCTTGGTAGCACCACGCTTGCGAAGACGACGGTATGCAACAAATTCGACGAGCACAGCAGCAATTGCTGAAGAGAGCATCGCAATAACAAGTGCAAACAAGAGAGTCAAAATCATCTTGCTACCAGTTAGCGGATCATCTTCAACCTTAACGCCGATGAGGCCGGTTGCTACGAGTGAACCAAAGGTTCCGATCATAAAAACTTCTGAGTGGGCAAAGTTGATCAGGCGAAGTACGCCATAGACCAATGTGTATCCCAACGAAATCAGCGCATAGATCGCGCCAAGGGCGAGACCATCGAAGGTCAACCCCCAAAATGCATCTCTTAAGAGTGCAAAATCCACACCACACCTCGATATTTCATAAGGGAGGGAGACGGTGCCGTAACACCGTCTCCCTCCGTTTCAATGATGAACTGCTTACTTACTACTTGATTAAATCAAGAATTACTTGATTGCTCCAAGGAGTACGAGCTTGCCGTTCTTTACGATGAAGCCGTTGACATCTGCGCCAGAAACTTCACCATCTGCGTCAAACTTAAGTGTCTTTGAAAGACCCTTGTGTGACTTTGTTGAGATGTACTTCTCGATTGAAGCACGATCTGTGTTTCCTGCCTTGATTGCCTCAAGGAAGAAGTTAGCAGCATCGTATGACTCTGTTGTGTAAACACCAGGAGTCCAACCAGCCTTTACCATCTCAGCAGCAAGCTTTGGAGATGCTGTCTCGAATGGGATAGCTGGAGCTGTAAGAAGTACGCCTTCAGCTGCCTTACGAGCAAGCTTCACGAACTGGTTATCAAGTGTTCCGTCGCCTGATGCGAAAGTAACCTTTGAACCTGAGTCACGGAGCTGCTTTACGAATACTGCTGCCTGTGAGAAGTATCCTGAGTAGAAGACTGCTGTTGCCTTTGACTTCTTGATCTTTGCGATTGTTGCAGAGAAGTCTGTTGTTCCCTGAGGAGTAACATCCTTACCAACTACGCGTGATCCGAGTGAGATATCTACAGTCTTCTGAAGTCCGACTGCGTAGTCTGATGCATCGTTAACAAGGAACACCTTAGCGTTCTTGTTCTTTGAAACGATCAAACGAGCAGCTGCTGGACCCTGGTAATCATCTGTCAACACTGCACGGTGGAAGATCTGCTTTCCAAATGATGGAAGTGTTGGGTTTGTAGCAGATGGTGTGATGATTGGAAGACCTGCTGAAAGGTATACAGGTAGTGAAACCTTTGATGCACCTGAGTATGCAGGACCGACAAGTGCGACTACGCACTCTTCAGCTGCAACCTTAGGAGCGATTGGACCTGCAACTGCTGGATCTCCTTGGTCATCTACTTCGTAGACAACTGGATCAACATTTACACCCTTGTTAGCAGCAAGGAACTTCTTCAGTGCAAACTTCACACCGTTGAGCTCGTTGATACCAAGAGCAGCCTCAGGACCTGTAAGTGGACCCTGGTATGCAATCTTTAGCTTGCCTGAACATGCTGCGTTCGCTGCTGGAGCAACAGATACTGTTACACCAAAGACCAACGCACCAGCTGCAGCAAGAGAAATAATCTTCTTCATGTGGAGCCTTTCCTGTTTTTATCCCGGGACAGGGAGGGTTGAAGGGTAATGGGCGGGGGTGAGCCCAGACAAGACAGAATGGTCATTTTCGGCCATTTAAGCCATTACTTTTTGATTACAAAGAATATGTGCATCTCAAATGGTGAGATGCCTATCCCACATAGGCGTTATCGGTCGAGAGCTGCCTCAGGTGAGATGACTGCCATCGCCACCTCTTTCATCGTCAGCCTTCTATCCATAGCTGCCCGCTGAATCCAGGTAAATGCCTCAGGCTCTGAGAGGTTGAGCGCCTTCATCAAGATTCCCTTGGCGCGGTCGATGATCTTTCGAGTCTCAAGGCGCTCTTGAAGATCTGCAACCTCCTCCGCCAAGGACTTCATCTGGATATGGCGGCTCATCGCAATCTCAATTGCCGGAACGAGATCTCCGATTGAGAATGGCTTGACCACATATGCCATGACACCCGCATCACGAGCACGTTCGACCAGCTCTCGTTGGCTAAAGGCGGTGAGCATCAGAACGGGTGCAATTGAGATGATCTTCTCCGCAGCTGAAATTCCATCAAGGATCGGCATCTTCACATCGAGAATGCAGAGATCTGGCTTTGTCTCATTGGCGAGAGCTATCGCTTCTTCCCCATTGGTTGCCTGGGCGCAGACTTCATAGCCTGCCTCCTGGAGCATCTCCACGAGATCCATCCGAATGAGCGCCTCATCTTCAGCGACGAGGATGCGAACTGTCATAGATGAACCATCCTCTCAGTCGAGTGAGATTTCAAGAGTGCCCCGAGTCGGATTCGAACCGACACTATGCAGTGTTTGAGACTGCCCTCTCTACCGTTGGAGTACCGAGGCGTATGTCGGTAATCCTACCTGATGGATGGGGGTTACTTGTAAGCAGGAACAACGCCATTGACCGCATCGCCCACAGTGTGGACTCGCATAGCGTTGGTAGAGCCAGGAATTCCGGGAGGTGCACCAGCGACGATCATTACCGCCTCACCGATTGCAGCGCGCTTGGAATCAATCAAGATGCGATCTGCCTGGAGAACCATGTCATCGGTGTGCTTGACCATCGGTGAAATCAGCGGCTCAATTCCCCAAGAAAGGGCTAGGCGATTATAGGTGCCGACCTCTGGAGTAATTGCAAGGATTGGAAGATGTGAACGTAGGCGCGAGATGCGTCGTGCGGAGTCACCCGATTGAGTAAATGTCACAAGGTACTTCGCTCCAAGAATCTCGCCAACCTCAGCTGCCGCCTTGGTGATTGCGCCACCCTTTGTGCGAGGAGCATGTGAGAGCGGACGGATTCGATCGAGGCCTTCTTGCTCAGTCTTTTCGATGATACGTGACATTGTTTCAACTGCCTCAATTGCGAAATCACCGACAGATGTCTCACCTGAGAGCATCAGTGCATCTGCACCATCAAGAACAGCATTTGCGCAATCAGTTGCTTCTGCGCGTGTTGGGCGTGAATTGGTGATCATTGAATCAAGCATCTGTGTTGCAACGATTACCGGCTTTGCAGCATCGCGAGCAAGCTCCACGCAACGCTTCTGAACCATTGGGACATCTTCAATCGGCATTTCAACGCCGAGATCACCGCGAGCGACCATAATGCCATCGAAGGCATCGACAATCTCTTGGAGATTATCAACAGCTTGTGGCTTTTCGATCTTTGCAATGACTGGAACGCGAATTCCTACTTCATCCATGATTGCATGAACATCTTTAATATCTGCGGCATTGCGAACAAATGAGAGCGCGATGAAGTCAGCACCTGCTCGCAAGCCCCAACGAAGATCATCGCCATCCTTCTCTGAGAGCGCTGGAACTGATACCGCAACGCCAGGAAGGTTGATTCCCTTATTGTTGCTCACCATACCTGGGAAGATGCACTTTGTAACAACATCGTTACCCTTAACTTCAACAACTTGAACCGTAACTTTGCCATCATCGATCATGATGTAATCGCCGGGCTTGCAATCTCCAGGAAGTCCCTTATAGGTGGTGCCGACTCGTTCCTTCGTTCCAGGAACATCATCTGTAGTAATAGTGAAGATATCTCCACGGGCAAGCTCATGTGGACCATTCTCAAAGCGGGCAAGGCGAATCTTTGGTCCCTGGAGGTCGACCAAGATTGCAACAGCTTTACCTGCCTCTTTTGCTGCCTCTCTCACTCGATCGAGGCGGCCTTGATGTTCTTCATAAGAACCATGGGAGAGGTTGAGGCGAGCCATATTCATTCCAGCTGCGATGAGTTCGCGGACCTTCTCTGGAGATTCAACGGCTGGACCTAGTGTGCATACAATCTTCGCGCGGCGCATGTTCGTACCTTATCCTCTAGAAATTGTGACCAGCCAGTACTGACCAGTTTTGTAATGTGATTTATCTGTCTTTAGACCAACATCTGGCGAGTAGTTGGTTCAATCGGTGAAGGCAATTGAGTCTCCCCCATCAAATATCGATCTACTGCAGCCGCTGCAGAGCGACCTTCTGCAATTGCCCAGACAATGAGAGATTGACCGCGACCAGCATCACCGGCAACAAAAACATCTTCCTGATTTGTCTGGAAATCATCGTTGCGCTTGATATTGCCACGTTCATCGAGTTCAACTTCGAGTTGATCAATGAGCGCTGACTTCTCAGGGCCGGTAAAGCCCATCGCAAGGAATGCGAAATCAGCTTGAAGCTCTCGCTCTGTGCCTGGAACGCGCTCAAACTTTCCATCAACAAATTTAGTCTCAACAATCTTAAGAGCGCGCAAGTTGCCGTTCTCATCACCGAGGAACTCCTCAGTACTCACGCCGAAGATGCGATTATCAAGCTCTTCATGTGCACTGGAGACGCGGAAGATCATTGGATAAGTTGGCCATGGCTGATTTGCTGGCCGCTCCTCTGTTGGTTGAGGCATGATCTCAAGCTGAGTAACGCTGGCTGCGCCCTGACGGATTGAAGTGCCGAGGCAATCTGCTCCGGTATCGCCACCGCCCAAGATGACAACATGCTTGCCAGCAACATTAATTGGTGGATTCTCCACCTCACCGAGCGCCTGCTTATTGCCCCATGGCAAGAACTCCATCGCTTGATAAATGCCCTTGAGCTCGCGACCTTTCACGCTGAGATCGCGCCACTGGGTGGCACCAACTGCAAGGAGTACTGCGTCATAGCGAGTGCGGAGAGCATTACCGGTGATATCAACTCCCGCTGAAACACCTGGACGGAATCGAGTTCCCTCCTGCTCCATCTGAGCTAAACGGCGATCGAGAATGTTCTTCTCCATCTTAAATTCAGGGATTCCATAACGCAGAAGGCCGCCGATTTTATCTGCGCGCTCATAGACAGCAACGGTGTGGCCAGCGCGAGTTAACTGCTGCGCTGCCGCAAGTCCTGCTGGTCCTGAACCGATAACAGCAACAGTCTTACCTGTTAAGCGATCTGGGATCATCGGTTTTACTGCGCCAAATCCAAATGCCTCTTCAATGGTGCGAAGTTCAACCTGCTTGATAGTCACAGCATCTCGGTTGATTCCTACAACACATGCAGTCTCGCATGGCGCTGGACAGAGTCGACCGGTGAACTCTGGAAAGTTATTTGTTGCATGGAGTCGATCAATTGCATCTGACTTATAACCTCGCCACATCAGATCGTTCCACTCTGGAATGAGATTGCCGAGTGGGCATCCGTTGTGACAGAAAGGGATTCCACAATCCATACAACGACCAGCTTGCTTCTGTAAGTGCTCAAAGCTCTGAGGTTCATACACCTCGCGCCAATCCTTGATGCGAACATCGACTGGGCGGCGCTTAGGTGTTTCACGAGGGGTTGTCATAAAGCCCTTTGGATCAGCCATTTGCTGCAACCTCCATTACATAGTGATCTTCTGGTAGACCTTCATCAACAGCGCGCTTCATTGCGCTCAATACCCGCGCATAATCACGAGGCATGATGAGTGAGAAGCGAGAGAGCGCACTCTCCCAATCTGCAAGCAACGACTGTGCGACCTCAGAATCTGTCTCACGGGCAAAGTCAGCGACGATGCTATGGAGACGTTCACGCTCATCTGCAGGAACGGCAAGAACATCGACCATATCGCCATTGACGAGAGCTGCGTTGAGATCGAGCACAAATGCTCGACCACCCGACATGCCTGCTGCGATATTTCGACCTGTGCGTCCAAGGATGACGACTGTGCCACCTGTCATATATTCGAGAGCGTGATCTCCTACGCCTTCTACTACTGCTGTGGCACCTGAGTTACGAACACAGAAGCGCTCACCGACGAGACCACGGATATAGATCTCTCCGCCAGTTGCGCCGTAGCCAATTACATTTCCAGCGATAACGTTCTCATGGGAAGGGAAAGTTGCCCCCTCGTCTGGACGAAGTACTACGCGACCACCTGAGATGCCCTTGCCGACATAATCGTTAGAGTCACCGAAGAGGCGAATCACCATTCCGCGCGGCGTAAAAGCACCGAGAGATTGCCCAGCAGATCCTCGGAGTGAGATATCGATAGTTCCAGTGGGAAGACCTTCCGCACCATACTTGCGAGTGATCTCAGCACCCAACATCGTTCCCACTGTGCGATTGACATTTCGCACCGGAAGATCGATCGAGACCTTCTCCCCCTTTGCGAGTGCAGGTGCTGCGAGTTCAATCAACTTATTATCAAGAGCTGCAGCAAGACCGTGATCTTGCGTTGTTGTGCAGTAGAGAGATGAAGAGACATCTGGACGAACTAACAGTGGTGAGAGGTCAAGACCAGCTGCCTTCCAGTGATCTACCGCCTTGCGAGTATCGAGATACTCAACATGGCCGATTGCTTCTTGGAGAGTCCGGAAACCAAGTGATGCCAAGATCTCTCGAACTTCCTCTGCAATATATTCAAAGAAGGTCTCGACAAACTCAGGCTTTCCAGTAAATCGCTTACGAAGCTCTGGATTCTGAGTTGCCACTCCCACCGGGCAGGTGTCGAGGTGGCAGACGCGCATCATGATGCACCCTGAGACGACGAGTGGAGCGGTAGCAAAGCCATACTCCTCAGCACCCAAGAGCGCCGCAATCACAACATCGCGCCCAGTCTTGAGCTGTCCATCTGCTTGAACCACGATGCGATCACGGAGACCGTTGAGAAGAAGAGTCTGTTGGGTTTCAGCAAGACCTAACTCCCACGGCGCACCTGCATGCTTTAAAGAGGTGAGCGGTGAAGCGCCAGTGCCGCCATCGTGGCCGGAGATAAGAACAACATCGGCATGAGCTTTGGAGACACCTGCTGCAACTGTTCCAACACCGACCTCTGCTACGAGCTTGACGTGAACACGAGCATTCTTATTTGCATTCTTAAGATCGTGAATCAACTGAGCGAGATCCTCAATCGAGTAGATATCGTGATGAGGCGGTGGTGAGATAAGACCAACACCCGGTGTTGAGTAACGAGCCTTAGCAACCCATGGATAGACCTTGTTGCCGGGAAGTTGACCACCCTCACCAGGCTTTGCACCTTGGGCAATCTTGATCTGAATATCATCGGCATTGACAAGGTAATTACTTGTCACACCAAATCGACCAGATGCAACCTGCTTAATGGCAGAGCGCTTTGAATCTCCATTTTCAAGTGGGATAAAGCGAATTGGATCTTCGCCACCTTCGCCTGTATTCGACTTTGCACCAAGGCGATTCATTGCAATAGCGAGAGTCTCATGGACCTCTTGTGAAACAGATCCATACGACATTGCGCCAGTAGAGAAACGCTTTACGATCTCTGAGATTGGCTCAACCTCATCGATAGAAATTGGTGCACGTCCATTTGATCCAGATTTAAATTCAAAGAGTCCGCGAAGAGTCATCAACTCTTTGCTCTGATCATTGACCTTTGTGGTGTAACGCTTGAAGATGTCATAGCGCTTATTTCGTGTGGAGTGCTGAAGCGCAAAGACGGTCTCTGGGTTGAATAGGTGTGGTTCACCATCGCGACGCCATTGATATTCGCCTCCGACTGCGAGCTTCTTCGCACCTGGAATCTCGCCTCCTGGTGGATATGCAAGGAAGTGGCGCTTAATAGTCTCTTCCGCAATCACATCGAGGTCGACTCCACCAAGACGTGAAGTTGTGCCAACGAAGAACTCATCAACAACATCCTGGGCAAGACCAATCGCCTCAAATACTTGAGCTCCTGTGTAAGAAGAGATGGTTGAGATACCCATCTTTGACATCACCTTGAGCACGCCCTTGCCGAGCGCCTTGATGGTGTTGCGAACTGCCTTCTCAGGAGAAATACCAGTGATAACTCCCTGGCGAACGAGATCTTCAGCTGATTCCATAACGAGATATGGATTTACCGCTGCTGCGCCATAACCAACAAGAAGGGCGACATGGTGGACCTCGCGAACATCTCCGGCCTCAACAATGAGTCCTACCTGAGTACGGGTCTTTTCGCGAATGAGGTGGTGGTGGACGGCAGCTGTGAGCAGAAGCGATGGAATTGGGCAATCTTCGGCATCGCCATCTCGGTCAGAGAGAACGATGACATGTGCGCCATCCTTAATTGCTTGTGAGACCTCGTTCTTGATCTCCTCTAAACGCTGACGAAGAGTATTTCCATCACCAGTAACTGGGAAGAGACCACGAACAACGTATGCCGCTAGCTCTGGATATTCGTCATCGACGTTTATGTTGATGATCTTTGCCAACTCATCATTGTCAATTACCGGAAATGCCAGTGAGATCTGCTTGCAAGAATCTGGTCCTGGATCTAAGAGGTTGTGCTCTGGACCGATAGATCCACCAAGGCTGGTAACGAGCTCTTCGCGAATTGCATCAAGTGGTGGGTTTGTTACTTGTGCAAAGAGCTGGGTGAAGTAATCAAAGAGAAGGCGTGGCTTATTGGAGAGAGCTGCAATTGGAGTATCAGTACCCATTGAACCAAGGGCTTCTCCCCCGGACTTTGCCATCGGAGCGATGATGATCTTGAGCTCTTCCTCGGTATAACCAAATGCCTTCTGGCGACGAACGACAGACTTATGTGGATAGATGATGTGTTCGCGAGCTGGAAGCTCAGAGAGCTTGACCATGCCATCTGCGAGCCACTGCCCATAAGGAGCAGCATCTGCCAATGAATCCTTGATCTCATCATCTTCAATGATGCGACCGGATTCGATATCGACTAGGAACATCTTTCCTGGCTGAAGGCGACCCTTGCGCACAATCTTCTCTGCTGGGAAATCGAGCACGCCAACTTCTGATGCAAGAACGACCAAGCCATCTTCGGTTACCCAATAGCGTGATGGACGTAGACCATTGCGATCAAGAACAGCACCTACTTGATGTCCATTGGTAAAGGTCACGCAGGCAGGTCCATCCCATGGCTCCATCATCGATGCGTGGAAGGCATAGAAGTCACGGCGCTTCTGCGACATGGTCGCATGGTTCTCCCACGCCTCTGGAATCATCATCAAGACAGCATGTGGAAGGGAGCGACCGCCGAGATAGAGAAGTTCAAGAACCTCATCAAATGATGCTGAATCAGAGCCAGACATCTCCACGATTGGGAAGATGCGATTGAGGTCTTCGCCGAAATACTCGCTCTTGAGAAGAGATTCACGAGCGCGCATCCAGTTGCGATTTCCCTTGACGGTATTGATCTCACCGTTGTGGGCGATATAACGGTATGGGTGAGCAAGCGGCCATGATGGGAAGGTATTGGTAGAAAAACGTGAGTGAACCAAGGCAAGCGGTGAAACTACTCGCTCATCGCTTAAATCTGGGAAGAACTCCTCCAGCTGTCCAGTAGTGAGCATTCCCTTATAGACGATTGTCTGGGATGAAAGCGATGGGAAGTAGAGGTCCAAGGTGTGCTCTGCACGCTTACGAAGGCAGAAGACTTTACGATCAAGTGCAATTCCGCTCTCACCATTATTGCCTGCAATAAACACCTGTTGGAAATCTGGCATCACAGATAGAGCTGTTTTACCGAGTGATGATGAGTTGATTGGAAGCTCGCGCCATCCAAGAACAGTTAGTCCCTCTTCAGTGGCTAACTTTGCAATCTCGCCTTTGAGATCTTTTCCTTTTGCAACAAATGCAATACCAGTTGCATAAGAACCTTCTGCAGGGAGGGTGAAGTCAACGACTGCGCGATAGAAGGCATCTGGGACGCGAATCAGAATTCCTGCACCATCACCAGAATCTGGTTCAGCTCCCGATGCACCACGGTGTTCGAGATTGCGAAGTGCGGTGAGCGCCTTTGCGACAATCTCATGAGTTGCAACTTTATTGAGAGTTGCGACCATCGCAACACCACAAGCATCATGCTCGTTGGCAGGGTCATAGAGGCCCTGAGGTGCTGGGTAATGTGGTTGAAGCGCCATTGTGATCGTCCTTCTTCACGCGGGTCTTGTTCACTGGCTAGCCAGGTGAACTTAGAAGAGTGCGGCGGGGACGACGATGGCCCGTATTAAGAGGGAAAGGTTAGCAACCTCAAGGGCGCCATGACTACCTCAAACCCCCACTAATGAGGGTGGAAATATCTGTCCCTATGCGACCGCTACGTGAAAGAGCTGGCCGATTCCAGCGGTAATTGCCATACCAAGGCTGCCGCCGATGAGCACTCGCATCGTCGGGATAAGGAGCTTGGAGCCAGCGGTCTTTGCACCAACGGCACCTGCTCCCATCAGTCCAACGAGAGTAAATGCCACGATTGATGGGGTTGTGCTCAAACTCCATGGCATAAGAGCTGCGATCAATGGGATAAATCCACCTATTGCAAAAGAGAGAGCAGAGGCAAGGGAGGCCTGCAGTGGTCGCGCCTTGCTATGAGGATGGTGTCCGAGTTCATCGCGAAGATGGGCATTAAGAGCATCTCGCTCGCTCAATTGAATCGCAACTTGCCGGGCTAGAGGCTCATCGAGGCCACGGCCTTTATAGATTTCAACCAGCTCCTCTAACTCTCCTTCAGGATCGAGAGCGAGATGTTCAATCTCTAAGAGGCGATCGGATTCTTCGATATCGGTTTGGGAAGAGACAGATATGTATTCGCCGACTGCCATTGAGAGCGCACCTGCTGCAATTCCAGCAACTCCGGTTGAGACGATAATCGATTGAGCGTTATCAAGTGAGGCGCTTGCTGCTGCAACACCGACCATTAATGAAGCCGTTGAGACGAGACCGTCGTTGACTCCTAGGACTGCCGCGCGAAGCCAGCCAGCGCGATGTCCCTTATGTTCGAGATTGCGTAGATAAACCTCTTCTAAACCCATATCTCAACCTTACCTCGAGCTGCGTGAAAACTTGCGGAAGGTAGCTAGAGCGAGCACTCCAACAGCAATCGAGACGAGGACATTGATGCGAATACCTGCGATGAGATTTGCTTCATCGATGCGGATTAATTCAAAACCCAGCCGCCCTAGACAATATCCAGCAACATAGAGGGCGAAGATCTGTCCCCCTTTGAGCTTCCGCCCGAGCAAAAGGAGAAGAATTCCCACCAGAAGACACCAGAGTGATTCATAGAGAAATGTTGGATGGAAGGTGAGGAAATCCTTATATCCCTCGGGTCTTGCCCAACGTGGAATCTCCAGGGCCCATGGCACATCCGTTGGTCGGCCAAAGAGTTCAGCGTTAAACCAATTGCCCCAACGCCCAATTGCTTGGGCGAAGATAATTCCTGGCGCAATCGCATCTGCGAAGTAACGAAATTGTGGAAGTTCACGGGTGCGAGCAAGGAATCGATAGGCGATAAATGCGCCAAGTGCTCCCAGTGAAATTGCTCCCCATATTCCAAGACCACCTTGCCAGATCTTGAGGATATCCCCTGGATTTCCATTGCTACCAAAGAAACGTTCAGGTGAAGTTATTACGTGATAGAGGCGACCACCTAAGACACCTGCTGGAACTGCAACGATTGCAACATCGCTCACAACTCCACGTGCATCTGGGAAGGCTGCAACAAAACGTCGATTGCCCAACCAGATTGCAACTGCAACACCTGTGATGATGCAGAGCGCATAGGCATGCACTGTGAAAGGTCCAATTTCAACGACAGATATCGCTGGCGTTGGAATGGAGTGACGCATATTAACCGCGCTCTATAGCTGCTTTAAATTTATCTGCGTTGAAGTACTCAGTATTGCGATCGATCTCTTTGCCATTCACAAAGACAGTTGGGGTTGAGTTAACTCCAGCCTTTGCACCAGCTTCAGCGACCTTCGCTACCCAGCCTTCATACTTCATATCCTTCACGCAGCTCTTAAATGATTCGCTGGTGATTCCGGAAGCCTTACCGATTTCAATGAGACGATCTGATGAGAGCGCGCCTGAGTTCTCACTCGATGGCTGATTTGCATAGAGGCCAAGGTGGAAATCAAGGAACTTATTCTCATCGTTAGCACAGGCTGCAGCGTTGGCTGCTCGAACTGACTCTGTTCCTAGGAATGAGAGGATATTAAAACGGACCGCCGCCTTCTTCTCCTTCACCAAAGTCTCAATGTATTCACCATTGAGCGCCTCAAATTGCTGGCAGATTGGGCATTGGAAATCTTCATAGATATCCACTACTGGAAGGCTCTTATCCTCTGTATTAAAGGAGATGGCATAACCGTTCTCCGCTGAGACGGTTGCAGGAATCTCTTGAGAGACAGGCTTATTCTTTGAGATCACTGTTGGAACGATCATGATCGCAAGAACTGCGACGACTACTCCGATGACAAGATAACGTGTGAAATTATCTTTTCCACCTTGTGGAGCCTTCTTCTGTGCCATGGAGTTTCCTCTTTCGTCTCTATGAGATGGATCTTGGAGATTGATATGGGAGAAATATAAGGGTTACTGGCCGCGAACGCCCAAGGCAAGCTCGCGCGCCAACTCTGTGACTTTTGTGAGACCTTCTTCGATCGTTGGGGCATCGAGAATCGCCTTCACAAAAGCCGACCCAACAATTACCCCGTCTGCATAGGCTGCAACATCTCGCGCCTGTTCGCGGGTGGAGACACCTAGCCCAACAGCAACGGGGAGATTAGTCGTTGTTCGGATGCGAGAAACCAACCCTTCTGCCCCTGATGAGACTGATGCTCGAGCGCCAGTAACGCCCATGATGCTTGCTGCATAAACAAATCCGCCACAAGAGGCTGTGACTTTGCCCAATCGCTCATCAGAGGTGCTGAGTGCAACGACATAGATTGGATTGATTGCAGCCTTATCGGCAGCTGCAAGCCATGGCCCTGACTCTTCAATCGTGATGTCAGGGTGGATCACTCCTGAGCCACCGCGGTCTGAAATTGCTTGAGCAAACTTCTCAACACCAAATTTCTCAATCGGATTCCAATATGTCATCACCACTGAAGGAACTCCAGCAGATACTGCAACTTCAAGGGCATCGAGTACATCGTGCGCGCTAGTTCCGTTATTGAGCGCAGTAACGGCTGCCTCTTGAATCGTTGGACCATCCATTACTGGATCGCTATATGGAAACCCAATCTCGATAGCATCAACGCCGCCATCAACAAAAGCCTGAATCACTCGATGGCAATCTTTCACAGTTGGAAAACCAGCTGGAATATAGGCGATGAGAGCTGCGCGCTTTTCTTCACGAACTTTGCGGAAGAGCTCATCTAGCGGTGTAGTCACTACTTGCCACCCGCAGAGTCATCACCGAGTGGGATTCCAAAGTATTGAGCTGCAGTCTGCACATCTTTATCGCCACGACCAGAGAGATTGATGAGCAAGATTGCCTCAGGACCCAACTCGCGACCCACCTTCATCGCACCAGCGAGAGCATGGGCTGTCTCAATCGCAGGAATAATTCCTTCAGTCTTACTTAAGAGAGAGAATGCCTCCATCGCCTCTTTATCGGTAATCGCCCGATACTCAGCGCGACCAATATCGTGGAGGAAGGCATGCTCTGGTCCTACACCTGGATAATCAAGGCCGGCTGAAATTGAGTGCGATTCAACAGTCTGACCATTCTCATCTTGCAGAACATAGGAGCGAGTTCCGTGGAGAACTCCAGGTGATCCACCGGTAATAGTTGCAGCATGGCGACCTGTCTCAACGCCATCACCGCCTGCCTCGAGACCAATCAATCGCACATTTGCATCTGTGATAAAGCGATGAAAGATTCCAATTGCATTAGATCCTCCACCAACACATGCGAGCACTGCATCGGGCAGTCGACCAGTGAGAGCGAGAACCTGCTCTCGCGCCTCTTCACCGATGATCTTGTGGAAATCACGGACCATCGTTGGGAATGGATGCGGGCCAGCCACTGTACCTAGGAGGTAGTGGGTGGTCTCAACATTTGTTACCCAATCGCGCATCGCTTCATTGATCGCATCCTTTAAAGTGCGAGAACCTGAGGTCACAGGAATTACCTCTGCACCCAATAGCTTCATGCGCGCCACGTTAAGTGCTTGGCGTTTGGTGTCTTCCTCGCCCATATAAACAACGCACTCAAGTCCCATCAGCGCAGCAGCGGTCGCCGATGCAACGCCATGTTGACCAGCGCCAGTTTCGGCGATGATTCGCTTCTTACCCATCTTCTTTGTGAGAAGTGCTTGGCCTAAAACGTTATTGATCTTATGACTACCGGTGTGATTGAGATCTTCGCGCTTGAGAAGAATTCGGGCACCACCTGCATACTCTGAAAATCTCTTCGCCTCGGTAATGATGGAGGGGCGACCTGTGTACGTTTGATGAAGATGAGAGAGCTCTCGCTGAAAATCTGGATCCTTTAGCGCTGCTTGATGAGCTGCATCGAGCTCCTCTAACGCGCTGATCAGCGCCTCCGGAAC
>JBEEOC010000069.1:0-4999 GCA_041191845.1 Actinomycetota bacterium
AAAAGATAGGGTGCATCCCATGAAGAATCCGCGCATGATCGTGGCATCAATACTCGCCCTGGCCCTGGTGGCCCTCGCAGCCCTAGGAGCCATCACTATGTCCTCATCAGATACACCTCAATCATCGGCGAGCTCCGCAGCAGCGGGATCGCTTCCAGCAGTCTCGGCAAATGCTGGCGAAGTTCCAACTGTTACAGCTCCCACCGGCACACCTCCGGCAGAGCTCACCACCAAGGACATCATCGTCGGAACCGGCGCTGAAGTTCTCCCAACATCTACTCTCACTGTTCACTACTACCTCATGACCTGGTCTGATGGAAAGGTGATCGAATCTTCTTGGGTCGGACAACCTGCAACATTTGCGCTGGCACAAGTTGTTGAGGGATGGCAGAAGGGTCTACCGGGAGCAAAGGTCGGCGGTCGCCGCCTCCTCGTTCTTCCACCAGAGATGGGTTATGGCGCAGCTGGCGCTGGACCAATTGGACCTAATGAGACCTTGATCTTCGTCGTCGATATTCTCGGAGTTTCATAAATCAACACTGCAATACTGAAACACTGCAATAAATGATGAATAAGAAATAAGAGTGTAGAGAGAAAGGCCTAGCCTCCATAGCGGAGGCTAGGCCTTCTTCATTCTAAGAACTTCTCTCTTAAATTACTACGCCTTAAACCAGACCGTTGTCGCAGGTGGAATCTTTTCATCGACGAGCGGCTGGGATGCAAGGAGAACTTGACCTTGTGGCATTGGATATTTACCGCCCTTAAAGTTGATGATGCAGTTCCAGCCATTAGGGCGGCTAAAGTGCAAGACATCATCGCTTGTGGTCTTATGCCAAGTGATCTCTTCAGCACATTGCAACTGGCGACGGAGCTTAAGCGCCTTACGGAAGATCTCTAGTGGTGTGTTCTCATGGCCACTCTGTGCTTCAACAGAGTAACTACCAAACCACTCTGGTTGAGGAAGGTGAGGTGTGCCATCGCCGAAGCCAAAGTTCTTACCCTCTCGGCTCCATGGAAGTGGAACGCGACAACCATCGCGCCCCTTAGTCTTCTTATGGTTACGCAGATATACCGGATCTTGAATCTGATCTTCTGGAATATCGGCAACCTCATGGATTCCAAGCTCATCTCCTTGATAGAGATAGGTGCAGCCAGGAAGGGCCAAGATAAAGAGATTTGCCGCAACTGAGCATTGGGTGCCGATCTCAAAGTCGACTGGGTGTGATCTTCCATTGGAGAGGAGCCACTCCTGGCGATCAACGACAGGGTGGAGACCTTGCTTCGTTGCATAACGCATCTGGTCATGATTTCCAAGGGTCCACGTTGTTGAAGAGTTATTCTTCTTCGCCAGCTCCAAGCTATCTGTCACACAGTGCTTGAAATCTGCAGCGCTAAAGTCGGCATCGATAAAGCGGAAATCAAATGATTGACCGAGGGTCTCTTCACTTGCATAGAGCGGTATACGACTTGGATGAACATTTGCCTCAGCAACGGCAACGCGTGGCGGGTCATATGAGTTAAAGAGCTTGCGCCATGTTTTATAGACCTCAAAGAGTTCGGTGCGATCCATCAAGATTCCATTGCCATCGAGTGGCTGTGGATCTTCATACTCCATCGTTGAGCGCATCCGGAGTGGCTCCGAGAGATCCTTCTTGAGCGCATGAGCGACATCGATACGGAAGCCATCGACCCCACGATCTGCCCAGAACTTTAAAGTGGTGAGGAAATCTGCCTCAACCTCTGGGTTATCCCAGTTCCAATCTGGCTGCTCTGGAGCAAACCAGTGCATATACCACTGATTACCTTTACCGCCCCAGACAGATTCATGGGTCCAGGCAGAGGGAGCAAAGTGTGATGGCCAATCTGTTGGTGGAAGTTCGCCATTATCGCCACGACCATCGCGGAAGATGTAGCGGGCGCGCTCAGGTGAACCTGGCTCTGATGCAATCGCATCTTTAAACCATTGGTGAAGATTGGAGGAGTGATTGGGAACGATATCGACAAAGACTCGAATGCCAACGTGATGGAGGGCAGCGAGCATCTCATCGAAATCTTCTAACGTTCCCAATTTAGGATCGACGTTGCGGTAATCATCAACGTCATAACCACCATCTGCTAACGCTGATGGATAGAAAGGTGAGAGCCAGACAGCATCGATGCTCAGGGATTGGAGATAGGGGACCTTTGCGGTGACGCCCTTCAAATCTCCGATTCCATTGCCATCGGTATCGGCAAAACTGCGGGGATAGATCTGATAGATAGCGGCTTGGCGCCACCAGTTCTTATCGTTACTTAAACCTGTGCTCAATGACATGGCGGGAATCCTACTGCAGCCTATTGCTGCAACCACCACGCGGCATAAGGTGGAATTACCATTTCTTCATAGATGTGAAGGCGCTCACCAGAGATGCATTCCAGAAGGTTGCCTGATGCAATTCCATGCATACTCACCCCTTGCTCTCGCTCTGAAAGGTTATAGAGCTGCACGAGATTGCCTGATGCATGGCGGCGACGGAAGATAATTACTGCTGGGTTATTGGTGGTGAAGACCTCGGTCGCAGTTGAACTATGGAGCGATGGCGCAGCCTTGCGCGCTCGTATCAGTGAACGGATCGCTTGATCAACCTGACCTTCAACACCGCGACCTTTCTCAGCAGATTTCACCAAGGACCAATCCATCTCCGGGCGATGGATCCAGCGATTATCTTCTGCCTTCGCTGCGTTCTTGAGATAAGAGTGGTCGTTGAGCATGGCAATTTCATCACCCATATAGAGAAGGGGGAGTCCGCCAAAGCCAAAGACCATTGCATAGGCGCATTTCAAACGATCTATCGCACCTTGCAGCACCATTGGATCTTTCTTCTCAAGCGCTGCCTCAATACCAATCAGGCTGGCAGCACTTCCCGATGTTCTTCTATCACCAGTAGTTGGATTGGATTGGAAGTGAACACCGCGTGCAAAAGAACCTTCAAATTCATTGGCATAAAAATCTGCGAGGAAGGAGCGGTGTCCTTGGGGGCTAATTCCCAACTCACTTGCATCACCATCATCGATCGCCCAGCCAATATCATCATGGCATCGAAGGTATGTGGCCCACCCAGATGTTGTTGGGATTGGTGCAAATTTAGAGAGTGCATGGGCCATCAAGCGGCCATCGCGCGATGCCAAAGCAGACCAGATCTGCACCATCAAACTATTGTGATAGGCAAGGTCTGAGACCTTTCCTGAGTGAGTACCTTGACCTAAGTAATGAACAACATCCTTCGGCCCCACAATCGCCTCTGCCTTAAAGATCAGTGATGGTGTTGAGATATGAGCTGCTGCGCGCAACGCTTGGGTGATGGCATGGACTTCAGGTTGATTCTGACTATCAGTGCCGAGGCGCTTCCAGATAAAGGCGATTGCATCGAGGCGAAGACAATCTGTTCCTTGATTGGCAAGGTATCCAATGATGTCGACATACTCCAAGAAGAGATCAGGATTAGACCAGTTCACATCCCATTGATAATCATTAAATGTGGTCCACACCCAGGCATTCATCTCGTCGTTAAAGGTGAAGTTTCCTGGGGCAAAGGTTGGGAAGATCTCGGGCAGAGTCTTTTCAAATTGATCTGGAATAGCGCGATCGCCATAGGCATAGAAGTAGTTGCGATACTTCTTATCGCCAGATCTCGCCTTCTGCGCCCACTCATGCTCTTTGGCAACATGGTTGAGAACAAGGTCGAGAGTCAGAGAGATGCCTGCATCATGGAGCTCTGATGCAAGCTTTGCTAAATCCTTCATTGAACCAAGATCTGAGCGCACGCTTCGATAGTCAGCGACTGCGTAACCGCCATCGTTAGGAGATGGACGTGGTGTGAGAAGGGGCATGAGGTGGAGATAGGTAATGCCTAGACCTTCCAGATATTCGATCTTCTTTCTAATTCCATTGAGATCTCCGGCAAAGAGATCTGCATAGGCAACATATCCGACAGCATCAGGGGATTGGAACCAATCTGGCTGGAGGATGCGAGCTGCATCGCGTTTGCGTAGTTCAGATGAGCGCGCACGATAAATCGATGAGATGAGATCAACGACCCGGGGGAGGACATCGTCTGCTGAGTAGACCGCGGCCAACCCGTCATAGAGATCTTCGCTCCAGCGATCAAAGCGAGCTAAGAGCTCATCGCTTCCGGCATCTGATTTCACGTTATCGGCGAGGCGCTTACGTGATGCCTCGATGCACTTCTGACGGCTACTCATAATGTGTGAGCCTATCTAGCCGGCGCTACTCAGGGAAGGTGGTGGGTGGAGATAAAGGTTTTTGTGACCTGATTGCAACCATTTTTCAGGATTATTCAGTCGGCAAACTACTCTTACGCCATGACGATTCGCCCCGCCACTATTGACGATACCGATGAGATCCTCGCACTAATCTATGAGCTCGCGCTCTACGAGAAGGCACCTGATGAGGCGAAGGCAACTCGTGAGCAGATCATCGAATCGTTCTTCGTCGATGACCCCAAGGTCTTCTGCGAAATCGTTGAGGTAGATGGAGCAATCGCAGGTTTTGCAATCTGGTTTCTCAACTATTCAACGTGGCAAGGTAAGCACGGAATCTATCTCGAAGATCTCTTCATCCGCCCGCAGTATCGTGGCCGTGGATATGGCAAGGCGCTCTTGAAACACCTCGCCGCAATCTGTGAAGAGCGTGGCTATGGACGTTTCCAGTGGTGGGTTCTTGATTGGAATGAACCATCAATTGAGTTCTATAAAGCCCTCGGCGCAGTAGCGATGGATGAGTGGACTGTTTATCGAGTAAGTGGACAGGCCCTTAGCAATTTAGCGCAGGAGTAACTCGCTAGATGAGTAAACTCCTCCTATGACTCTGCTCCATGCGCTCGATCTCCTCTCCACCTTTGTCTTTGCACTCGTGGGTGCGCGCATCGCAGCAGACCGCGGCCTTGATTATGGCGGGATCGCCTTTGTGGCAACGATTGCATCGATCTCAGGCGGAACT
>JBEEOC010000070.1:0-4540 GCA_041191845.1 Actinomycetota bacterium
CGCTACCAACCGCCTCACCTGAGACGCGAGCTGCACCCACAACTCCCACAAGTCCATTAGGATCGCGCTCTTCATTCATAAAGGTCTGACGGAAGAGATCTGGCACCTTTGTAGGAAGAGCGATCAGTGATTTCACAGACTCCTTAGTCAGAAACCACCCCGCCTTACGTGCCTGATCGGCAGATTGAACAAATCCATCGCGCTCTTTGCCAATGGCGGTAATAACACCCAACATATAACGCTTTGCTTCCTCGTTATAGGTAGGAGATGCTGCAATCACAATAGTTTGACCATCACGGAGGACTTCAAAGCGAAGCTCACGCCCCTGTGAGTCCGCGATAGCACGAGCATCGCTCGACCAATTCTCAACCTTCTTGCCATTGATCGAGAGAATCTCATCTCCTGCTCTAAAGCCTGCTGACTCTGCAACAGAACCAGCTGAGATCTGAGCGATCTTCGGTGTGAGTGTGGAGTAACCGAAGGCGAAGAAGATTGAGAAGATTAAGAGGAAGCCGATTACAAAGTGTGCAGTTGATCCTGCACCGAGAACTATCAACTTCTTCCAAGAGGCGGCCTTCACAAATGCGCGGTTCTCCTCCCCTGCTGGCATCTCATCAACAGGAGTCATTCCTTCGATGCGGCAGTAGCCACCGGCCGGGATCGCCTTAATTCCATATTCGGTCTCACCACGTGTGATCGACCAGATGCGGCGGCCAAAACCAACGAAGAACTCGGAGACTCGCATTCCAAACTTGCGGGCGGTGAGGAAGTGGCCAAGCTCGTGGAACATCACTGATGTGAGAAGGGCGAGAACAAATGCGATGATTCCAAGAATTTCCATTATGAAGCTACCTTTGCAATCTGGGCCGCGGTGACCTTTCGCGCATCTTCCTCTATCGCACTGACATCAGAGAGATCACGTAGTGAAGGTAGCGCCCCCTTCTCATAGTGAGCGACGATACTTTCAACCGTTGGAATAATCTCAACAAACTTCACTGCCCCCTGTAGAAAGGCCTCGACCACAACTTCATTTGCTGCATTAAAGATTGCAGGAAGCGCTCCCCCAACTTCACCGCAATGGCGGGCAAGGGCAACTGCCGGGAAACGGCTCTGATCAATCGGTGCAAAGCTCCAGGTGGAGGCTGTGCTCCAATCAATCGCCTTGGTAGCACCCGCTGTGCGATGCGGGTAGTTAATGGCTAGCGCAATCGGTCCCTTCATATTGGGAGGCGATGCCTGTGCGATAGTCGATCCATCGCGATACTCAACCATTGAATGCACAACAGATTGTGGGTGAATTACCGCCTCAATCTGTGAGTAAGGAAGTCCAAAGAGATGGTGGGCCTCAATAATCTCAAGCCCCTTATTCATCAGCGTTGCTGAGTTAATGGTGACAACCGGACCCATCGACCATGTTGGGTGAGCAAGCGCCTCATCGAGTGTCACATCGGAGAGATCGTGGCGATCTCTAAAGGGACCACCACTTGCCGTGAGAACTAACTTTGCAACATCGCCCCCCTGATTGCCCTGCAGACATTGCCAGATTGCAGAGTGCTCGGAGTCAACGGGAAGAATCTGATTGGAAGAGGCAAGTGGCATTACAAGTTCGCCGCCCGCAACAAGTGACTCTTTATTGGCAAGTGCCAATTGATTACCTGCCTTGATGGCAGCAAGCGTTGGCCCAAGGCCAATCGATCCAGTAATTGCGTTGAGGACAACATCGCACTTCATCGCAGCAATCTCAGTTGAAGCCCCCGCCCCATCAATGACTGTAACCCCGGGAAGTGATTCGCGAATTATTTGAGCGTTTTTGATAACGCCCACTACCTTCACACCAAACTTCTTCGCCTGAGCAATCAAAACATCAGGATTGCTGCCGGCTGCAGTAATTGCTAGAACCTCAAAGAGTTCAGGGTTTGCCTCAACGATCTCAAGGGCTTGGACTCCAATAGAACCAGTGGAGCCAAGGATTACCAGTGAGCGCTTCATTTAACTGCGCGCTTACGTCCCACGATCTGTCCGAGAATGACAACGGCAAGTGCAATGACAAACATCGCAGATCCAATAACATTTGCCTGAGGTGGGATACCGCGGGCTGCTGAAACATAGACAAATTTAGGGAAGGTTGTCATCGTGCCAGAGTTGAAGTTGGTGATGATGAAGTCATCAAATGACAAGCTAAAGGCGAGAAGAGCAGCTCCTGCTATACCTGGCGCTACCAATGGAAGTGTGACGCGACGGAAGGTCTCAATCTCATTGGCGTAGAGATCCATCGCAGCTTGCTCAAGACGTGGATCAAGGCTGGCGATACGCGCCTTCACCGTTACCACCACAAATGAAATACAGAACATCACGTGTGCAATCACTGTTGGCCAGAAACCTGGATTGATCTGAAGGGTGAGGAAGAGTGAGAGCATCGATGCGCCAAGGACAATCTCAGGAGTTGCCATCGGAAGGAAAATCAAGAGGTTTGTAGTTGAGCGGCCACGGAACTTATGGCGACCGATTGCAAATGCAATCATCGTGCCGAGGATGGTGGAAAAGAGCGTTGCCAAGAAACCAATCTTGATGGAGTTACCGAGGGCAGTACAGACCTCAGGTGCTCCACATGGGTTCTTCCAGTTATCGAGCGTAAAGCCCTTCCAGATGAGGTTGGACTTTCCACCATCGTTAAAGGAGAAGGCGACGGTGTAGAAGATTGGGATAAGGAGGTAGGTAAAGGCAATCACCGCATAGATGCGGATGAGATTGCGCTGGAACCAGCGAGTCACACTTCTCATACCAGCTCCTCCGTTCCTGCCTTACGGATATAAATCGTCACAAGAACCAAGATTGCGGCCATCAAGGTAAATGAGAGCGCTGCCGCAGTTGGGTAATCAACAATCTTAAAGAAGCGCGACTCGATGACATTTCCAATCATCTTTGTCTGCGGGCTTCCCAAGATAGCGGCGTTGACGTAATCACCTGCTGCTGGAATAAAGGTAAGGAGAGTTCCGGCAACAACACCTGGCATTGAGAGCGGCAGGGTCACCTTGCGGAATGTTGTAAAACCATTTGCATAGAGATCACCAGATGCCTCAAGGGTGCGAGGGTCGATGCGATCAATTGATGCATAGAGTGGCAAGGTCATAAATGGTAAGAAGTTATAAGTCATACCAGCTACGACAGCAAAGGCTGACGAGGTCAGCGTTGTACTCGGTGCGATGATGTGAAGGTCTCGCAGGAATGGAACAACAAAGCCCTGCTCGCCAAGAATCTGCTTCCAAGCAATGGTGCGGAGAAGGAATGAGGTAAAGAATGGAGCAACAACGAGAACGAGCAATACGTTCTTGTATTTTCCTGCCTTAAATGCAATCGCATATGCCAATGGATATGCGATCGCTAGCGCTGCAATAGTTGCAATCGCGGCATAGAGGAATGAGCGGCCGAATTGCTCTTTATTCTCAAGGAATGCATCGATGTAGTTAGCCCAGCGAAGAGTCTGCTCATATTCACCAGTATCTCCCCCGGCAATCGGAGTCTGGGTTGAGGTCTGGGCAAGGTTTGCAATTGGCCAGATAAAGAATGTGAAGAGAAAGACTATTCCTGGGAGCAGGAGTAGATATGGAGTGCGTGGGCTTGAGATGCCAGTCTTAGTCATCTCTTACTCGTCGTCTTCTGGAATCTCTTCTGGATTTACTTCAGTACCAGCCTCGGCATCCTCATCACCACGGAGTGCGAAGGTAAAGCCCGCCTCCCATGAGATGTTGACATCTTCACCGACGCTAAATGGAGCAACTCCATCATCGTTCTGCTCAAAGACCATCAACTCTTGGCCCCATGGCATCAAGACCTGGTACTGGGTAGATACGCCGATGTAAGAGACATCTTCGATCTTTCCACCGGTTAAGAGGTTGCCTGAGGTTGGAGTTGCAAGGCGAGAGATACGGAACTTCTCTGGTCGAATTCCAGCATAGATGGAGTTATCGACTGCATGAGAGCGATTCTTCGCCAGTGAGATCTTCTGACCGAAGAGATCGACGATGTGGTTATCGCCGTCATTGCCTGAGATTGTGCCCTTAATCAAGTTTGATTGACCAAGGAAGTTAGCCACAAATGCGGTCTTTGGATTGTCATAGAGGTCAGCTGGTGAACCGAGCTGCTCAATCTCGCCCTCATTCATCACAGCGATCGTGTCAGCCATAGTCATGGCCTCTTCTTGATCGTGTGTGACGTGGACGAAGGTGAGTCCTACCTCTTTTTGAATCCACTTCAACTCAATCTGCATCTGGCGGCGGAGCTTGAGGTCAAGTGCGCCGAGCGGCTCATCGAGAAGGAGGAGCGCTGGGCGGTTCACAATTGCGCGAGCAAGTGCAATGCGCTGCTGCTGACCACCAGAGAGTTGAGTTGGCTTACGAGAAGACAGGTGAGAGAGCTCTACCAAATCGAGAGCCTTCTCAACCTGCTCCTTCACATCATTGATTCCGCGTCGACGCAGACCAAATGCGATGTTCTCAAAGATTGTGAGATGAGGAAAGAGCGCATAGTTCTGGAAGACGGT
>JBEEOC010000071.1:0-9168 GCA_041191845.1 Actinomycetota bacterium
TCTTTGCAGAAAATAAAGGCGGTTTGCTTTCTGTTGCACTATCCCGCGGATTGCTCCGGGTGGGCGTTACCCACCACCTTGCTCTATGAAGTCCGGACTTTCCTCGGTATAACTTGCGTTAAAACGCGGTGATCCAGGCGACTCTTCTTGCTATAAGGATAAGGCTTTGACTCTCACGCCACCAAAACTATGCTTGCCCCATGGCAAACATCGGCAATATGTATGGACCAGACTTCACCTTTCTTGGCGTCCCACGCTGCGATCTCGATGATCCTGCAAGCTTTGCCGGTGCAGATGTAGTCATTGTTGGCGCCCCTATCGATGCCGGTACCTCCTACCGCTCAGGTGCCAAGTTTGGCCCTCAAGCAATTCGTGGAACTGATTACCTCCCACATGATGGTGAGCGACCACATATGGCACTTCGCGTTGATGGGCTAAAGGATCTCAAGGTTGTCGATGCCGGTGACTTGCTTATGCCATCAGATGATTTGGCAAAGTGTCTTTCAATCTTGCGCGAGGCAACAGAGAAGATCTCGCGTGCTGGTGCGATTGCGCTTGTCTTGGGTGGAGATCACTCTGTGACCTCTGCAGATGTGGCAGGAATTGCAGATCACCGCGGTCAAGGCAAAATTTCAATGATTCACTTTGATGCCCATGCCGATACCGGTGATCTTCAAAATGGTTCACTTGTAGGCCATGGAACACCGATGCGTCGATTGATCGAATCAGGTGCTGTTCGTGGTGATCGATTCCTGCAGGTTGGTCTCCGTGGATATTGGCCAGAAGATGCGACTTTAAAGTGGATGCGCGATCAGAAGATGCGCTCTTATGAGATGACCGAGATTCATAACCGCGGATTGAAGGCGGTCCTTGATGAGTCATTCGATATTCTCACCGATGAGACTGTTGGAGTCTTCCTATCAGTAGATATCGATGTGGTCGATCCAGGTATGGCACCAGGAACCGGAACTCCAGAGCCAGGTGGCCTCACATCACGCGAGCTTCTTGAAGCGGTGCGCCGCATCTGTATTGAACTTCCGGTTGTTGGAATCGATGTAGTTGAGGTGGCCCCGGCCTTTGATAGCGCAGATGTCACAGCGATGCTCGCAAACCGAGTGGTCCTAGAGGCGCTTAGCGGAATTGCATTCCGTCGCACTGGTGGTTCATATAATCCAGCGCGAAATGTGCTCGATCGCTAATTAGCAATTGCTAGTCAATTGCTAATCATTTGCAAAAAAAGTGCGACACTTGCAAATAATTGGCGTGTTGCATCCTCACTAATTCCTCTCTAAAGTTCGGCGAAAGTTTTGCCATACGAGGAAGGAAGTCATGATGTCATTTACAAAGCGTCGCGTCATCGACTTCTGCCGTATTACAACTACAGGCTGCTGATCTACGCCTTCGCAATCGCATCTGATTGCATAAAACTATTCTCTTTGAATTTTCAATCTCTTAATGAAAAGAAATTATTTTCAGATAACTAACAAAGGATAAATATGTTTAAGAATAAAGCAGTAGTAGGTGCAGTTGCACTTGCGCTCTTTGCCAGCCTCACCGCAACATCTGCAACAGCTGCGCCAAAGAATCAATCACGCTCTGTGGCCCAACCAGATTGGCTTGAGAAGAACATTGATAACCCAAAGGTTCGCATCATTGAGGTAAGCACAGAACCTGGCATCTATGAGCGTGGACATATCAAGAACTCAGTGAAGTTTGCTTGGCACACAGATCTCGTTGACACAGTTAACCGCGATGTCATCTCACGCGCTGCGTTTACAAAGCTTGCTCAGAAGGCAGGAATTGATGCAGATACAACAGTTGTTCTCTACGGCGATAAGAACAACTGGTTCGCTGCTTGGGGCGCATGGATCTTCAACCTCTACGGCCAGAAGGATGTCCGTATCCTCGATGGTGGTCGCGTGAAGTGGGAGAAGGATGGACGCGCTCTCACAACAGCGGTGCCAACATTTAAGACCGGTAACTTTGTGGCATCACAGCTCGATAAGAGCCTTCGCGCAACCCTTATCCGCGACGTTCTACCAGTTGCGAAGAATCCAAAGCTTGGTCAGCTCGTTGATATCCGCTCAGCAGATGAGTACAACGGTAAAGTCTTTGCACCAGCTGGCTTCCAGGAGCTTGCAGTTCGCGCCGGACATATTCCAGGTGCAGTAAACGTCCCATGGGGTGCAAACGTTAACTCTGACGGAACCTTTAAGACTGTTGCTGAGTTGAAGAAGCTCTACGCAGATAAGGGAATTACCGGTTCAGATAACATCATTACCTACTGCCGTATCGGTGAGCGTTCTTCACTTACCTGGTTCGTTCTCAGTGAGATTCTTGGATACAACGTCAAGAACTACGATGGATCTTGGACTGAATACGGTAACTCTGTCGGTGTTCCAATCGTGAATAACGCTGGAACTGTATGGGGAGCTAACTAATTACTACTAGCACTACAGATAAGACTGGAGGCTCCGCATCTCACGGGGCCTCCAGTCCACTCTGGAATAAAAGCCAGAAGATAAGAACTGCAATCTCTCTTGCCATCGTTCTTGGTCTGCTCTTTACCGCTTTCCGCCTCTCCCAGGGAGAGAACTCAGGAACAGCTCCTATTTCACTTTTGATCGGTATCAGCCTCGGTTTACTCCTTGAGCGCGGCCGATTCTGTTTCTTCTGCATCTTTAGAGATGGCATTGAAGATCGCAACACAACGCCTTTTATCTCAGTATTGACGGCTATCGCAGTTGGTTCTATTGGTTATGCAATTGTCTTTGGACAGTTTTTACCTGACACAACGACAGATCGCTTGCCTCCAGTTGCCCATATCGGTCCAGTGAGCTGGCCCCTTGCACTCGGCGCCTTTATCTTCGGAATTGGAATGACTCTCTCTGGCGCCTGCATCAGCGGACACCTCTATCGTTTAGGCCAGGGATATCTTCGCGCAATTCCAGCGCTGATTGGAACTCTTATCGGTTTCGGCATCGCATTCCTTACCTGGAATTGGCTCTATCTCAACGCAATCTCAGATTCACCAACTATCTGGCTGCCACATCTCCTCGGATATTCAGGTTCACTGATTGCGACTTTCGTGGCACTGATTGCCATCCTTATCTTTGCCATCAAATGGGGGAAGAACTCAGAGCCGATCTCACGCGCATCTGGTCAGACGCCATCAATCTCAAAGGCAGTGAAGTACCTAGTTTTTGAACGCTGGAATCCCATTGCAACCGGCGCTCTTGTGGGTGTTATCGGAATGATTGCTTACCTTCGCGTTGAACCACTTGGTGTGACGCGCCAGATCAGCACAACTGCCCGCACCTTTATGTCTGAGCGCGGCATCGGTGATGAGAACCTCTCAGGTCTCGACACAATGGCTGGTTGTATTGCAGTTGTCTCAGAGACAATTACAAATAACGGCTGGGTTGTTATTGGAATAGTCCTGACATCTTTTGCAGCAGCTCTTGCAGGTGGTCGCTTTAAGATTGATCGACCAACACCGCGCAACACAGTAACTGCTCTCCTGGGCGGAGTCTTCCTAGGGTGGGGATCGATGGTCTCACTCGGTTGCACCATTGGTGTTCTTCTCTCAGGAACACAAGCATTTGCACTATCTGGTTGGATCTTCTTTGCATTCCTCTTACTTGGAGTGATTGCCGGAATTAAGCTCCGACTCCATAAGCTCTAGAGAGTTGCCAGAATCGCTTCGATATCGCTGACTTGTGTCCAAGGATTGACGATGGCAAAGCGAAGAATAGGTTCACCTTTATGGGATGAAGGTGTAACAAAACCTATTTGATCTTCTAGCAACTTATCCGACCATGCTTTGTATTCAGCGATCGTCCATCCCTTACGAGTAAAGGCGACGATGGAGAGGTTTGGTTCGCGAAGTAGTTCGAGGTTGGGATGAGCCTTTACTAAATCTGCTGCAATACGAGCGATATCCATCGTCTTTGCCACCGCATCGCTATATGCCTTTGTGCCATGGGCGGCCAGAGAGAACCAGAGTGGAAGACCTCTCGTGCGACGGGTCAGTTGAATCGCATAATCAGATGGATTGAAATCATCAGAATCGGTGAGCGCATCGAGATATCCGGCATGTTGTGTGTGAGCCTGTCGCCCAAGTTCAGGATTGCGATAGATAAGGGCGCAGGCATCAAATGGAGCAAAGAGCCACTTATGTGGATCGACGATGAAGGAATCAGCCTTTTCAACGCCAGCAAAGAGCTTTCTGGTCTCTTCGTGAGCTAGACCTGCAAGTCCATAAGCTCCATCAACATGCAACCAGATGTTGTGGCGATTGGCGACCTCTCCCACAGTTGGTAGATCATCGATGATGCCGAGGTTTGTTGTGCCAGCAGTTGCCACTATCGCACAGATATCGCGATCAGGATTTTCCGAGCGATACTTATCAATCGCCTTCTTCACATCGACCCCGCGCATAATTCCATCTTCTGCGACAGGGACCTTAATCAAATCAACATCCATCACATCAGTTGCGGATGCAATTGATGAGTGAGCCTCACTTGAGCATGCGACTGCCCACCGCTTCACCTCAGGGTGCCTATCTCGTGCGAACTTTCTAGCGGCAACTAAAGATGAGAGATTTCCAATTGTTCCGCCTTGCACAAAGACGCCACCGGCAGACTCTGGAAGTCCAGCAAGATCTGCTAGCCAACGAAGAGTCTGGTTTTCAGCAAATACTGCACCAGCGCCTTCTAGCCATGATCCGCCATAGAGAGCAGATGCTCCAACAACAAGATCAAAGAGGTTTGCGAGCTCTGTCGGTGCAGAGGGAATAAAGGCGAGATAGCGTGGGTGATCAGTTGAGATACATGCCGGTGCAAGAGTCTCGGTGAAGAGTTGGAGTGTCTTACTACCACCAAGTCCATCTTCAGTAATTGTGTTACCGACTAATTGAAAGAGTTCAGCCTCAGACTTTGGACCATCGAGTGGGGGATTATCTTTAAGGCGAGTAAGTGAATACTCGAGAATCTCCTGGGCGACCTTCTCGATCTCAGGTGTGAACTCATGCATGCGCCGGAGTCTAACTGCGAAGAGCGGTAAGCGCCCAGAGGATGGCAATCACATCTATAAACTCTTGGGCAATCGCCCCTTGGCTTGGCGAGAGAACGCCAAAGGCGCCAAGGAGCATTCCGATAAGAGCAAGCCCCATGCCAATGCCTGCTGCCTGAAGCGCCTTGGCACGGCTCCGCTTTGCAATGCGGATTGCATGGGTAAGTCGATCTATCGAATCTTCAACTATGACGACATCGGCTGCTTCACTTGCCGCAGATGCTCCACGCGCTCCCATCGCAACTCCGACATCGGCTGCAGCGAGAGCAGGGGCATCATTGATTCCATCGCCGACCACAATCACACTGCCGCGCGCTGATGCTTGTTTAGCTCTAGCAATCTCAAGCTTTCCCGCTGCTGTGATTTTGGAATAGACCTCGGTGATGCCAACGCCATGTGCAACTTCATCAGCGCTTTCTTGGCGATCACCTGTGACGAGTGCAATCTCTTTCACACCGGCAACTCGTAACGCTGTAACCATGGCGCGAGACTCTGGGCGCACTGGATCCTTCAACCCAATTACCCCCACTAACTCGCTCTCGATTTCAACTGCAACCATCAAGGGGTGAGAGAAAGAGAGCCACTCAGGAGATGCTCCACTCATCTGACCAACGCGGATTTTTCTGCCATCAATCTCACCGGTGATGTGGTGGCCTGCATCTTCAAAGATATTGGTTGCACCAACGAGCGTGAGATTGCGATTACGCGCCTCACTCACAAGTGCGTTGGCAACGATATGCGGGCTAAATTGATCGATAGATGCAGCTAGAGCGAGTAATTGATTCTCATCGGTTCCAGGCGCTGTCTGTATTTCAGTGATGGCAGGCCCACCATGGGTGAGGGTTCCAGTCTTATCGAGGAGAACAACCTCAGCATCTGCCAACAATTCAAGGATTGCGCCACCTTTGACAATCGCACCACGCTTGGCAGATTGTGAGAGACCAGCAACGATTGCAATTGGCACCGCAAGGATAAGTGGACAAGGTGTTGCCACAACAAGAACCGCAATTGCCCGCTTCACATCTCCTGTTGCCCACCATGCCGCCCCTGCCATCGCAACTGCTATGGGAACAAAGCGCAGCGCCCACTTATTTGCAATACGAATACCAGGTGCTGATTTCTTTTGTGCTTCGCGAACGAGCTTCACAATCCCGGCATAGGTGCTCGCCTCTGTTGTTGCAGTTGCTGTGAATGAGAAAGGCGAGCCAGCATTGACAACACCGCTTGAAATTTCCGAACCAGCACTTCTCTCAACAGGAAGTGGTTCACCAGTCAGAGCAGATTCATCAAGTTGTGCATCATCGATGAGGACGCCATCTGTGGCAGTGATTTCACCGGTGCGCACCAGCAATGTGTCACCGATTGCAATCTGAGCCATGGGAACAATTTCAATGGTGCCATCAGGAAGAACTCGGTTGACATCTTGCGGCATACGAGAGAGGAGAGATTTCAATTGACGCTCTGCCTGTCCCTCTGCCCAACTCTCGAGGACGCGACCTGTTGCAAGCATCACCGATATGACAGAAGCTGCGAGAAGTTCATCTGTCAGGAGCGCGCCTGCGATAGAGAGAATTGCAAGAACATCTGAGCCCATCGTGCGATTACGAAGATCGCTGATAAACCAGGTGATGGCAGGGATTAAACCAACGAGTCCAGCAACGAACCAGGCGGATGGATATTGAATACCAACAAGAAGGAGAGAGGCAGAGATAAGGAGTAATCCCCAGTTAAATATGCGACCCCTCATAAGACTAGGTTACTTCTGCTTTGGGAGATTAGACTCCCTTTATGAGTGAAGTAACAATCTCCTTCTTAGGCGCAACTGATACCGTAACAGGAAGTCGATTCCTCGTCTCCTCCGCCCAGTCGAAGGTGCTTGTCGATTGTGGGCTCTTTCAAGGCATTAAATCAATCCGTAAGAAGAATTGGGATCCCTTCCCAGTGGACGTGAAGACGATTGACTCGGTCGTTCTGACTCATGCTCACCTTGATCACTGCGGTTATCTCCCATTACTTGCACGTCAGGGATATGAAAACCCAATCTTTGCTACTCATTACACAGCAGAGTTAGCAAGTGTGATCTTGCATGATTCCGCGCACCTACAAATGGAAGATGCGAAGTATGCAGCGAAGAAGGGTTACTCAAAGCATGAGATTCCACTTCCGCTCTATAACGTTGAAGACACAGAGCGCTCACTGAGGCTCTTTAAGCGAATTAAATTCCATCAGCGCATCCAAGTTGCACCAGATGCTTGGGTGACCTGGTATCCATCGGGCCATATTCTCGGATCTGCTTTCCTAATCCTTGAAATTGGTGGAAAGCGAGTTCTCTTCACCGGAGATCTCGGTCGCAACAACCATCCGCTCTTATCTAACCCAGACTTACCACCGCAAGATCACTTCGATGCAATCGTCACTGAATCCACCTACGGAGATCGCATCCACGATGCAAAGCCAGAGGATTTTGCTCAGGAGCTCAATGCTGCAATCAAGCGCGGCGGATCTATCTTGATTCCAGCATTTGCCGTAGATAGAACCGAAGTTATCTTGATGGCACTTCGCGACCTCATGGAGCGAAAGTTAATTCCACTCATTCCGGTCTATGTTGATTCACCGATGGCCTTAACTGCACTTAACTTCTATCGTGAAGCAATCACTCAGAACACGGCCGAGATCAGGGAAGGAATCTCTGATAGATGGGCCAATCAAGATCCATTTGATTCAGGGCGATTGATGCAGGCTCTGACAACAGAAGAGTCGAAGAAGATTAATGAGATTGCCGAGACCTCCATCATTATCTCGGCTAGCGGAATGGCAACTGGTGGGCGAGTAGTCCATCACCTCGAACATATGCTCCCTGATCAGAAAAACACAGTGATTCTCGTTGGTTATCAGGCCGTGGGAAGTCGCGGTCGCCTCCTGCAAGAGGGGGTTTCAGAGCTGAAGATGCATGGCAAGTTAGTCCCGGTGAGAGCTCACATAGCAAAGGTGGAGAGCTTCTCAGTTCATGCAGATGGTGATGAGTTGATTGAATGGTTAGGTAAGGCACAGAAGCCAGGAAAGATTTTTGTAATCCATGGCGAACAAGGTGCTCAAGAGGCGATGGCCAATCGCCTCGTTGAATCTCTCAACTGGAATGCGATTGTGCCAAAGCCATCTCAAGTTATCGCCCTCTAGGGCCTTTAGTAATTACTCTCTTTAATGAGTGATTAATAAGAGATTAACTAGAGCGTAAAGCGCGGATATTCATCGGTCACCATCAAGAGCGCATATCCATAGATGCGGTTCCAGAATGCGATGGTGCCAAGGATGTAATCAACTGCCCATGCTGGATAGCGACCGGTTGACCAGGTTGAAACCCAGGCAACAAAGGTGACAAAGAGTGCGCCGAGCGCGTAGATAAAACCAACGATGACCAATGGAATTACAAAGATCACCTTGAAGATCTGCAGAATGCGACCGAGCTTCTTGCCTCCTTCAACATCAGGTAGGAGAACAGCAATCTTTGGATTGCGCTCAATTGATGGATAGTCATCGGTAAGAAGGAGAACATATGCAGTCAAACGAGTCTGAAGTTCGATCAAAGCATGGTTAAAGCTCAAAACATAACTTGGGTATTTTCCGGTGAATACCAGCGCCAAGAGAGTTGGAAGAACGAGGAATCCGCTCGTCCATCCCCAATGGGCCATCTCAGTAAAAGCTGCGATGAAGCAGATGACCGGAAAGGCGAGGATTCCGCGCCAGAAGACAGTCTTCTTGTCGCGATTTTCAAGTTGGAATTCAATGATTGTTTCAATTTGATTGCTCATAGGGGGAGTGTATTCCTTTCACCCGCGCTTTATAGATACTCTTGGCTAATGCCAGCACTTAAATATGCTCTCGTCACCGGCGCAAGTAGCGGTATAGGGGCTGCCACAGTTAAATCTCTCGTTGGAGATGGATATTCAATCATCGCAACGGCAAGGCGTGCAGATAAGTTGGAAGCTCTTGCAAGTGAGTGTGAAGGCGTTGAAATCTTTCCCGCAGATCTCACGCTTGATAGCGATGTAAAGGCGCTTGCTCAATACTGTTTAGATAAGAATGTTGAGGTGCTCG
>JBEEOC010000072.1:0-7613 GCA_041191845.1 Actinomycetota bacterium
GAAGCGCTGCGGTGAAGGTAACAAGTGATGTGGAGCCATAGTGCGCTGCAAAGGATCCCCGATCGACAATCGATAACTTATTTCCCACACCTAAAGCAAAGTAGGCAAAGAGTGGGATAACAGCGCCAAGTGCAACAGTTGCAAGCGCTGGCGCGACGAATGCGCTTAACTCGATCCCTTTGAGTGAGTGTCCCCCTTTGAGCCCAATACTAAAGAGGAGGAAGACTGAGATTGCTTGGTAGACCTGATCAGGCAGCTTCACATCGCTCTTGAAGAGGGCTGCGATAAATCCGAGGAGAAAGACAAGTACAGGTACTGAGATGAGATTGGATAAGAGGATTGAACTCTCGCTCATAGCTGGGCTCCCTTGGGTCCCGCGAATGATACATGAAATCCATTTCCTGTATTACATTTCTGGTATATTTCCTGTATGGCAAGCAAGAGCGAACCTCAGCGGCAATGGACCTTCCTCTCCAACCATGGCCACGTCCTGGTCTATCTCAGCCGTAATTCGGAGTGCCTTATTAAAGATATCGCCGCCGATGTTGGCATCACTGAGCGGAGCGCCTCGATGATCCTGGCTGACCTGGAGGAATCCGGATACATCACAACAACCAAGGTAGGCCGGCGCAATATCTACACCCTCAATAGCAAGATGAAGTTTCGCCATCCAGCTGAGGCAAATAAACCAATTAGCGCTCTCCTTCGAATCTTCTCTTAACGTGTATGAGCGCTGCCAACCATCCCTACCTCAATCGTGAGGTTGTTCTCACAAGCAAACATCAGAAGCTCGATCTCATCGCTCCCCCATTTCGCTCACTTCTCAACGTTGCAATGCGCGAACTACCACTAGATACCGATCAATTTGGAACATTCTCCGGCGAGAAAGAGCGCACCCACTCTCAATATGAATCTGCGGTGGCAAAGGCTCGACTCGGAATTGAAAGCTCTGGCATCGCTCTGGCAATTGCATCGGAAGGAGCCATTGGAAGCGACCCACAAATTCCACTGCTCAATTCAGATCTCGAACTTTTAGTCTTTGTCGATAGCCAGGCAGAGCTTGTGATTGCACAGAGCTATCGATCCTTTGAGATTATTGCCGTGACAAAGAAGTGTGTCGCAGGCGATGACTTAAGTGAATTTCTCAACTCAGCAGATTTCCCCAACCATGGGCTGATAGTTCGAGCTATCTGTAATGGTGTAGTGAAAGCGGTGAAAGGCATTACCGATATCAATACTCTCAAAGATGCAATCTCATCGCTGAGCTCTGCCTCTGATGCTGGCTCGGTCATTGTTGAATCTGATTTGCGAGCCCACTACAGCCCATCACGTCGAGCAAATATCGCAAAAGCTGCGCAGCTGCTTGCCGAGCGAGTCCACTCCCAATGCCCTGGGTGTCATACACCAGGTTGGGGTGTTGTCTCTTATGAGAGAGGTCTCGCCTGTTCTGAATGCGGCGTGGAAGATAGCAATGCATTAAGGGCAGAGATTCTCGGGTGTATCTCTTGTGATTTCACCCAAGCAGGTAAGACTCTTGCGACTTCGATTGATCCAGCTCGTTGTATGGAGTGCAACCCTTAATAAAGATTCTTTAAAGTGTTGCAGTGAGTAGTGGCACAGTTGATTCGATGCGACTATCGCCACCGTGGTGGCCGACCATTGACCCTTCTTTCTCAGCACGCTCTGGATCAAGGAGTACGAGATTTCCTTGAGCGATTGCGATGATATCTCCGATGCGATCTGCGGCATCGAGTGAGACATCGGAACCAAAGAGACCAGCTTCAATCGCGCTCTCACGTGTGTGCATCTTCACCTTCTCGCCAAGTAATTGGCTCCAACGGTCGATGATCTCCATCCGCGGTTCTAGATCAGAGTTCTGGGGAAGGTAGAGATGGCGTGCACGAGGCTCACCTGCAATCGTCTCAATGCCATCCAAGAGATTGTTTTCAAGACCCATGACAACTTTCTCATCAACATTGATCATTCCGTGATCTGCGGTTATCCAGATTCGCACTCCAACTGGAAGAGCTGCAAACAATTGAGCCACCATCGCATCAATACTGGAGAGCGCAGCAATCCACTTATCAGAGCCGACGCCATCAGAGTGGCCTGCTGAATCGAGATCATTGACGTAGAGATAGACAAAGGCAGGCGACTTCTGAAGCGCCTTCACTGTCTCCCCTACTAAATCACTGGTGATATTGGCGCCTCGGTAATTAGCTCCACGGAATACCGCACGTGTGAAGCCGGTATCTTCATAACGCTTCGCTGCCACATGGGTAACGCTGATACCTGATTGCGTTGCTCGTTCAAAGAGAGTCGGAACGGGCTGCCAGAGTTGCGGATCTACTCGCTCATCCCACTTTAAAGAGTTGAGAACTCGACCACTGCTTCGTGGAACTCGGACTGTGTAGCCCATCATTCCGTGAGCACCTGGCATCGCACCTGTTGTCAGAGTTGCAAGGCTGGTCGATGTGGTGGAAGGAAAAGATGTCTCAATCAAATGTGCCTGCACCATCGCCCTCATCGTGGGCGCATATTCACCATAGTGAGTTAAGAGATCGGCGCCGAATCCATCGATAAGAAAGAGGAGTTCTCGCCCGGTGGGAGTTTGACCACATCCAGCAAAATCGCGCGTATCTGCAACGCCAAGGCTCGCCATAATGGAGGGCAGGATCTGCGATAGGTGCACGGGGCAATCATCCCACGAGTATTGTTCAGGCTATGTCAGAGCTACATTTCACGCCATCTCCCGAGGTTGCAGATGCACTTGCAACCGGTAAGCCGATCGTCGCACTTGAATCAACAATCATCAGCCACGGCCTACCTCGTCCCTCCAATCTCACCGTTGCCCGTGAAGTCGAAGAGATTGTTCGCTCCCGTGGCGCAGTCCCTGCAACGATCGCAGTGCTCGATGGCGTAGTACATATTGGATTAACCGATAGCCAGCTCGTTGATATTGCAAACCGTGACGATATTGCAAAGGCCTCAAGTCGAGATCTTGCAATCGTTGCTGCATCGGGTAAGTCTGCAGCTACCACTGTCGCAGCCACTGCCCATCTGGCAGTTCTTGCTGGCATCAAAGTCTTCGCAACAGGTGGGCTCGGAGGAGTTCACCGAGGTGCCCACGAAACCTTTGATGAGTCAGCCGATCTCACAGCTCTCTCCCAATTAGATATCACCATCGTCTGCGCTGGCGTGAAATCAATTCTCGATGTCTCAGCAACTCTTGAGCGCCTTGAGACTCTCGCCATCGGAGTAGTTGGTTATAAGACTAAGAAATTCCCTGGCTTCTATCTCACCGACTCTGGCTTCACCATTGAACATCAGGTAGATAGCGCGGAAGAAATTGCTGCAATTATCAATGAACGAGTCGGCCTCAAGACCAATAATGGATTGGTCGTTGCAAACCCAGTTGAAAAAGAGATGGATCGAGTACGTCACGATGCCATCTTGAAGAGCGGATTAGAAGGCGCCGATAAGGCAGGTATCCACGGCAAATATGTCACCCCATATCTCCTTGAGCATTTCCACACAGCATCAGAGGGTGAATCGTTGAAGGTGAATATCGATATCATCAAATCAAACTCAGCTCTTGCTGCCGATATTGCAGTTGCTAGCAACAATCTCAATAAGAAGTTGAAGAAGAAGTAAGGCAGTTACCGAACAATGACTGCTCGCGTTCTCTGCATTGGTGATGTGATGCTCGATGTCATCACCAAGATTGCAGTGATGCCAGATAAGATCAATTACGGCAGCGACACCCCATCCAAAATCTCAACTCATGGTGGTGGCGCAGCTGGAAATGTCGCATCTTGGCTCACCCGCACAGATGCCCGAGCCACCATCGTTGGCCATGTGGGAGATGATGCTGCTGGCTCTGCCCTCATGAGTGAATTTGATGCACTTGGTGTGCGCCACCAAAATCTCATGGTCGATAAGGGCTCATCTGGTGTAGTAGTTGTTCTCGTAGATCCCACTGGTGAGCGCACCATGTTTCCGGATAACGGCGCAAACTCTGGTTTGAAGTTGAGCGATCTGCCACCGCTAGATGACTTCAATGCAGTCTACCTCTCAGGTTACTCACCGCTTGATCCCCTCTCCCGCCCTGGCGTATTGGCGATGATTGAGAAGATTAAGCAGGCCGGACTTCCGCTCTTCTTCGATCCTGCATCGGTCGGAGGAATGATGGAGGTTCCTCTCGATGAGGTGAAGTCATGGATTGCCATGATGGATTGCATCCTTCTCAATGAAGAAGAGGCGATCTATCTCACCGGTGAGACCGATCCACTCAAAGCGATGGAGATTCTCCTTGAGATGTGTGAGAGTGTTGTTATCAAACGCGGCTCCCAAGGTGCTATCGGCAAGGCTCGTGGATCAATCCTCGTCTCGACCCCAGCGCTTTCAACCGAGGTCGTAGATACAACTGGTGCTGGCGACTCATTTGCTGCAGGTTTTATCGCTCACTACGCCCTGACAAAGAATATGCAGCACGGTCTTGAGGCTGGAGCTGCAGTTGCTGCCCGATGTGTTGCAATCGTTGGCGCCCGTCCGCGTGTAGGTACCGTCATTTAACCCCTTCTCACGGCAGAATACGCGCCATGGCAACGAAGAAAGCCGCGGCAACAACTAAGACCGCAAAAGGTAAAGCGACCGGTCCAAAGCCAGGAGAGTTCCCAGGCAAGATCGTCGATATCGATGTCTCATCTGAGATGTCTGAATCATTCCTCGAATACGCATACTCAGTTATCTACTCTCGCGCTCTTCCAGATGCTCGCGACGGACTAAAGCCGGTTCATCGCCGCATCCTCCACCAAATGGCAGATATGGGTCTTCGTCCAGATCGTGGCCATGTGAAATCTGCTCGTGTCGTTGGTGAAGTGATGGGTAAGTTGCACCCACACGGTGACTCTGCAATCTATGACGCACTTGTGCGCATGGCCCAATCTTTCTCAATGCAACTTCCACTCATCGATGGCCATGGAAACTTTGGCTCGCTCGATGCTGGACCTGCTGCGATGCGCTATACCGAAGCTCGCTTGGCAGCTGCTGCCATGACTATGGTCGCTGAATCAGATGAGAACACTGTTGACTTCGGCCCTAACTACGATGGCCAGCTCCAAGAGCCGCTCGTTCTGCCAGCTGCATTTCCAAACCTTCTCGTCAACGGCTCATCTGGAATTGCGGTGGGCATGGCGACCAATATGGCTCCCCATAACCTCGGTGAGGTAATTGCTGCAACTAAATTCTTGATCGACAATCCAAAGGCAACGCTCAATCAATTGATGAAGCATGTCCCAGGACCTGACTTTCCAACTGGCGGCGAGCTCGTCGGCGTGGAAGGTATTCGAGAGGCATATGCAACAGGTAAGGGATCATTTAAGGTTCGCGCCACAGTTGAGATTAGCAAGGTGACATCTCGCAAGATGGGAATCGTCATCAAGGAGCTTCCATTTAATATCGGACCAGAGAAGGTCGTTGAGCGTATTGCAGATCTTGCAAAGGCGAAGAAGATTCAAGGAATCTCAGATATCGTCGATCTCACCGATGGCCAGACTGGCACCAACGTTGTCATTGAGTTAAAGAATGGCTTTGAACCCGAGGCAGTTCTCGAGCAGCTCTACAAGCTCACACCGATGGAAGATGGCTTTGCTATCAACGCCGTTGCTCTTGTGAAGGGCCGCCCACAAACACTTGGCCTTAAGGAGCTCTTGCAGGTCTTTATCGATCACCGCATTGAAGTTGTTCGCCGTCGTAGTGAATTCCGTAAGGCGAAGGCAGAAGATCGACTCTCCCTCGTTGATGGTCTGCTCAAGGCAATTATCGATATCGATAAGGTCATCAAGATTATCCGCGGCTCAGATGATGCAGCTGCTGCAAAAGAGGCGCTCATCAAGGGCTTTAAGCTCAATGAAGAGCAGGCCACTTACATCCTCGATATGCCACTTCGCCGTCTGACCAAGATGAGCAAACTTGAACTTGAGACCGAGTCAAAGGAGCTCAAGGCGACAATCGCTGCCCTGACTACTCTCCTTAAATCTGAGGAGGCGATGCGTAAGCAGGTCTCTGATGAACTCACTGCAGTCTCAAAGGCATATGCAGTTCCACGTCGTACTCGCATCGCAACTACTTAATCACGATCACTCTCACTTAAACCGAGGATGTGAATCCTTCATTAAAGCGGACGTAGTAGCGCTGTGCCCTTTTCGTGGTCGAGGTATTCAAGGCTATGTGTCGGAAGTCTGCGAGCAAACTCATCTGCCATCGCTCGCTCACCTTCTCTCCCCACATCATCGATCACGATAATTGCTCGAGGTGAGAGCTTTCCAATGCACTCATCGATTGCTGGATGGCGCGCTTGCGGATTTTTCGAACCTGGTGGGCCATCGATAAAGAGTAAGTCGATTTCGCTGATGTCGGCTAGTTTGCTCACCTCATACCAATCAACGCCACTGCTATGCGGCTTTAACGGTGCCACTCTCACCTCAACATTTTTCACACCATGGCTATCGAGCACCTGTTGAGTCTTTGCCGCATATTCAGCAGAGTTATCGATGCTATAAATCTTTGCACTCGGCGCGCTCTTTGCCAGGACGAGAGTCGACATGCCAGAGCCGAGATCCACGATTGTCTTTGGCTGGCTTATCTCTCCCTGATGAAAGAGAGTGAGTAAGAGATCAGGTGAGGCAGCCCAGCTGCGAGTAGCCGGGATAGGCGCTGTGAGGTTCAGGAGATTGAGAAGCTGGGCATAGAACTCACTTTGGCGATAGTTCTCACGGTTAGATACCTCAACGCCCTTGATCAACTTACGAACATCTCGCTCTGGTGCGACCAACTTAATCAACTTCTCATTGACTCGCTTGAGAATGCGAATCTGATAAAGAACAAGGGTCAATGTCAGAAGAGAGATGGCAATCGCGATAGCGCTGAGCATGGAGTGAGTTTAAGGCGATTGCAGCTTCAACGGAATACTGTGGGAAGATAGGCCAAATGATTTCAACATCTGCCCTAGAACTACGCGCCGGCGCCCGCCTTCTTGTCAGTGGCGTCAATATCCGCGTCAATAGCGGAGACCGAGTCGGCTTTGTGGGGCGCAATGGCGCTGGAAAATCAACGCTCGCCAAGGTGCTTGCAGGTGAGACTCTGCCTGCTGGTGGCGGCGTTCAGCGCACCGGCAAGATCGGCTATCTCCCCCAGGATCCACGAACTGGAGAGGATCAGGGCACAGCAATCGATCGCATCCTCTCTGCTCGAAACCTCGATGAGATTGCTCGTCGAATGACCGCAGTTGAGCATGAGCTCTCCACCACCGAAGGTGAAGAATTAGAAAAAGCGCTCGAGCGTTACACGAGAGTCGATGCTGAGTTCAATGCAGCAGGTGGTTATGCCGCAACTTCTGAGGCTGAGGCAATCGCATCATCTCTTGGCGTCTCGGAAGATGTCTTCCATAATGAAATTGCAACTCTCTCCGGTGGTCAGCGGCGCCGTATTGAACTCGCTCGCATCCTCTTTTCAGGAGCTGAAACTCTCCTGCTCGATGAGCCAACAAACCACCTTGATGCTGACTCAATTATTTGGCTGCGCAACTACCTCACCAACTATGCCGGTGGCCT
>JBEEOC010000073.1:0-5924 GCA_041191845.1 Actinomycetota bacterium
TCCGCAGGCGTGCGATAGAGTGCGCCTTCGCAAGACGCTATTCCCTGATAGCTCAACGGCAGAGCAGTCGACTGTTAATCGACAGGTTCTTGGTTCGAATCCAAGTCAGGGAGCATATGAATACTCGTGATGGCATCTCTCGCCGCACTTCTCTCCGCGGTGCGGCGCTGATCGCCCTCACATCAATCTCGGCCCTCTTCACTCGCGAGAGCGCCGAGGCGGCATCGACAAATATCGTTCGCCTCTCTAAGCTCAAAGTTGGCGCAACTCATTCCTTTACTACAGCAAAGCAAGGCGTGCCGGCGATCCTCTTTCGCACTAAGAGTGGAGTATTTGCATACTCAACTATCTGCACCCACCAAGGGTGCACCGTTACCTATAACAGGGGCTCCAGGCGTTTGGTCTGTCCCTGCCACGGCGCTCAATTCGATCCACTCAAGGGTGCTGCGCCTACCTCAGGCCCAGCTGAGAGCCCACTCACCTCGATCAAGGTCGCCATTAAGGGCGCCTGGGTCGTGGAACTTTAATAGAGTTCCGAATTTCATAACAGGAAAAACTCAGAAACCTGGGGCAGTATGCGCCCATGAAGAACTTCAAAACTGTCATCGCATTTGTAGCAGGTGCAGCGGTCGTTGGAACGATGGCGACGGCTTCAACAAACCCAACACCTTCCGTTACCGCTTGTGTTGATTCCCGCACGAAGGCTCTCTATCTCGCCAATAATGGAACATGCTCCAACAATCGCACCCCCATTGTGATTGGTTCTCCATCGACAATCGATGCCAAGACAATTGCATCGCTAGTGACCCCATCAGTGGTCTCAATTAAGGTGACAACATCTTCAGGTGGCGGCAATGGCTCTGGCTCCATCTATCGCACCTCTGCAACATCTTCTTTTATCATCACAAATAATCACGTTGTCGATGGGGCGGTTAATACCGGCACCATCACAGTCGAACTAGTTAATGGCGACCAACATCGCGCAACGATTGTCGGTCGCGATGCAAACTATGACCTTGCTGTTCTACGAATTAACGCTGGAAACTTGCCAGTGATCGGAATTGGTGATTCTTCAAAGCTCAGTGTGGGCGAGCCAGTTCTTGCAATCGGTTCTCCGCTTGGCCTTGCCAATACCGTTACCAGCGGAATCATCTCTTCACTTAATCGCCCAGTGACAACTGGTTCTGCTGGGGCCGAGTCTTATGTCAATGCAATCCAGACGGATGCTGCAATCAACCCTGGTAATTCAGGTGGCGCACTCGTTGATTCCGCAGGGCGAATCATCGGCGTGAACTCTGCTATTGCAACGCTAAGCTCAGGTGGAACCAGTGGAAATATTGGTCTTGGTTTCTCCATTCCAATCAATGAGGCAAAGCGCATCGTTGATGAGATCATCGCAACTGGACGTTCTACTCGACCAGTACTTGGCGTCTTCTTCGACTCAGCCTTTACTGGAAATGGTGCGCGCATCTCACGCTTGAGCCCAGGAGAGGCGGCAGAGAAGGCTGGTATTCCAGTCGGTGCGGTAATTACCGCTGTTAATGGGGTTAAGACTCCAGATACTGAGAGCGCGATTGTTCGCATCCGCTCACTTATCCCAGGATCTTCTGCAACTATCACCGTCACACTTCCCACTGGCGGTGAGCGCACCTACAAGGTCACGCTCGGATCGGCTCCAAGCTCAACTAACTAGCGTTGTTCTTGCGATGCTTTAATCAATAAGGCGAGCTGATGCGCCTGCGCTGGGAAGTGATGTGAAGAAGCGAGGGGCTTTAAATCCCTTATCGCTATATTCCTTCTTAATCGCATCCTTCACGCTCTCAATCTGATCTGCCTTGATTAGTGCGATTGCGCTTCCACCAAAGCCGCCTCCAACCATTCGTGAACCGAGGGCGCCGGCTGCAAGTGAGGCATCCACTGCAGCATCAAGCTCTGGGCAGGAGACGGTGTAATCATCACGGAGTGAGATATGTGATTGTGTGATGAGTTGGCCTAAAGTTGTGAAATCAGAAGACTTGAGAGCGGCAACAGCTGCTTTGACTCGTGCAATTTCGGTGACTGCGTGGCGGGCGCGGATAAATTCGACCTCAGTAATCTCATCTTCACGTGATTGAAGAACTTCCATGGTGAGGTGGCGCATCGATGGGATACCAAACTTTGCAGCCACAGATTCACATGATGCACGGCGTTCGGCATAACCGCCATCAACTAGCGCGTGATGAGCTTGTGTATCGATGATAAGGAGTTCGAGACCTGCAGATGCCACATCAAAGGGAACGGATTCGGTGGTGAGATCACGACAATCAAGAAGGAGCGCCGAGCCCTCTCTACCCATCAGCGAGACAGATTGATCCATGATCCCGCATGGCATTCCAACGTAATCATTCTCCGCCTTCTGGGTGGCACGGGCGAGATCTTCGAGAGATTTCCCTAAGTTAAAGAGTGCATTGAGGCCGACTGCAACAGAGCATTCCAGCGCTGCCGATGATGAGAGGCCAGCACCTGATGGAACATGTCCATCGACCAAGATATCAACGCCAGATGAGATCTCAAGTGTCCAGAGCACTCCGAGAACATACTTCTCCCACTCACCAGCGCTTCCTGGCTTCACATCTTTAATATCAATGGTGAAGATACGGTTCTTTCGCTGCTGCGATGCGATCCGCACAAGTCCATCGTTATTACGAGCGATTGCAGCATATGTGCGATCGGCAATAGCGAAGGGAAGGACGAAGCCTTCGCTGTAATCGATATGTTCTCCGATGAGATTGACTCGACCAGGCGCCTCTGCCAGGACCTGTGCCTTATGGCCATAGATCTCTTGGAAAGCGTGATCGAGCGTTGCCATCGTTATTAGAGCTTCACTTCTTTAAGTTGCTGAGCAGATTGTTCAGGCTTCATATCCATAATAAATGCGCCCATCGCAGATTCAGATCCAGCTAAATACTTCAACTTGCCAGGTGCGCGGCGCACGGAGGTGATCTGCCAATGAAGGCGGAGAAGATCGCGACCTTGGCGAACCGGTGCCTGGTGCCAAGCAGCGATATAGGCCATATCAATGCCGAAAACTCCATCGAGTCGTTGCATGATCTCAATTGCAATCGATGGGAATGAATCACATGCCGCAGGGGAGAGCTCGGTGAGATCTGCTACTGGGGAAAGTGGAGCGAGGTGAATTTCAAATGGATAGCGTGATGCATATGGTGTGTATGCAACCCAGTGTTCGTTGCGAGCAATGATGCGAACACCATCGCGGAGTTCGCGAGCGAGAACATCATCAAAGAGGACACGTCCTGTCTTCTCTTTATGTTCCCGAGCAACGGCGAGCATCTTGCTCACACGTGGAGGAAGATATGAATAGGCATAAATCTGGCCATGTGGATGTGCAAGTGTCACCCCAATCTCTTCGCCGCGATTTTCAAATGGGGCGATATGTTCAACATAAGGCAGGGTAGAGAGCTCAGCCGTGCGATCACGCCATGCCTCAAGGAGGGTGCGAACTCGCTGAGGGGAGAGGGTCTTAAAGGATCCACCATGATCTCCGGTGAAGCAGATAACCTCACACTTTCCAGCGGCAACGCCTTCATCGGTATCGGCGCCGACGAGATCTGGGAGAGCGAAATCTCCTGAAGGCGGGCGAAGCGATGGTGAGCGGTTATCAAAGACCACAACCTCATATTCAGATTCTGGAATCTCAGTGAGAAGCTCGCCTGTGGTTGGGCAGAGCGGGCAGAGCTCTTTAGGAGGAAGGAAGATGCGACCTTGGCGGTGTGCTGCCATCGCAACCCACTCATTGACCAATGGATCGAGGCGGAGCTCACCGATACCGGGCTGCTCCTCTTTCTCGCGCTGATCAATGACGGTGCGGCTCTGTCCTGCGGTGTCGTAGTAGCGAATGGTGCGACCATCATTCATAGTGCGGTCGGTTCGAACGACTCCAGCAGAAAGCTCTTTAATCTCGTTGATCGCGCTCATAATGGCGTAACTCTATAACGGTTATGCCCAATTAAGGGTGCGTTCGATTGCCTTCTTCCAACCCGCATACCCTGCAGCGCGAATTTCTGCGGTTGAGGTTGGGTTCCAACGTCGAGATTGTTGCCATTGCTTCTTCAGCTCATCGGTTGTAGACCAGACCCCAACAGCAAGTCCTGCAGCATATGCAGCTCCAAGAGCTGTTGTCTCAGTGATCAGAGGTCGGGTGATATCAATTCCCATAATATCTGCCTGCATCTGCATGCAGAGAGAGTTAGCGGTGATACCGCCATCAACGCGCATCTCGCTCATTGGAACTCCTGAATCTGCAACCATCGCATCCATCACATCACGAGTTTGATAACAGATTGCCTCAAGCGCTGCGCGAGCAAGGTGTGCCTTTGTTGCTGCGCGGGTAAGGCCAACAATTACACCTCGTGCATCGCTTTGCCAATATGGAGCGAAGAGCCCGGAGAAAGCGGGAACAAAGTAGACGCCAGCTGTGTCGGTGACCGTTGAAGCAAGAGCTTCAGTATCCGCAGCATGGGTGATGATTCCTAGTTGATCACGCAACCATTGAATTGCAGAACCTGTGACGGCAACTGATCCTTCAAGCGCGTATCTAGCTGGTTGCTCACCAAATTTGTAACAGACGGTGGTGAGCAGACCATTCTTTGATCGGACAATATCGTTGCCGGTATTGAGTAGGGCAAAGTTTCCAGTGCCATACGTTGTCTTTGACTCACCACGATCAAAACAGACCTGTCCGACCATCGCAGCTTGTTGGTCACCTAGAATTCCAGCGATAGGAACTGCAGCCCCTAAAGGACCATGCGGATTGGTCTGGGCATAGATCTCTGAGGAAGATTTGATGGCAGGAAGAACTGAGCGGGGGACTTCTAAAATTTCAAGGAGCTCGTCATCCCAATCGAGGGTTTCAAGATTCATCAGCAATGTGCGACTGGCGTTGGTCACATCTGTGTAGTGAACTCCGCCTTGAGTGCCACCGGAGAGATTCCAGAGAAGCCAACTATCGATGGTGCCGAAGCGAGCGGTGCCAGCTGCAATTGCTGCCCGGACTGCCTCTGAGTTCTTAATCAACCAATGCATCTTGCTGCCGGCAAAGTACGGGGCGACGGTCAGACCGCTCTTATGGGTCAAGATCTGCTGTGCGCTCTCGGAAAGCGATTCAAGATAGCTCGCTGTCCGAACATCCTGCCAGACAATTGCATTGTGGAGGGGCTGACCAGTTGAGCTATCCCAAGCGACGGTCGTTTCGCGCTGGTTGGTAATTCCGATTGCCGAGAGGTCAGAGCCAAGGAGGTTTGCCTGCTTCAATGCGCCAGCAATGACCTCTTGAACGCGATCCCAGATTTCAGCCGCATCATGCTCAACCCAGCCAGCTGCAGGAAGTATCTGTCGATGTTCTAATTGATGTTGGCCAACGACCTTTCCGCCCTGATCAAAGATCATAAAGCGCGTACTACTGGTTCCCTGGTCCAAACTGCCTACGAATGCCATATCCTTAAGCCTACTCAATACTATGAGAAAACGGTATAGCCTCGAATGTTTTCATCAGAACTCAGCCCCGAGCAGCGCGATGCTGCAATCCAATCTCTTGCCAGCGATGAGTTCGATGTCCTTGTAATCGGTGGTGGCGTAACAGGAGCGGGCGCAGTTCTCGATGCAGCATCTCGCGGTCTGAAAGTCGCCCTAGTTGAGGCGCGCGACCTCGCATCTGGCACATCAAGCCGATCCAGCAAATTGATTCACGGTGGCCTTCGTTACCTCGAACAGTATGACTTTAAATTAGTTCGTGAAGCTCTACACGAGCGCGAGTTGATGGTCTCATCCTTAAGCCCGCACTTGGTTAAGCCAGTTGGTTTCCTTTATCCACTCCATGAGAAGTTGAAGGATCGCACCTATGTCGGTGCGGGCCTTGCTCTCTATGA
>JBEEOC010000074.1:0-4228 GCA_041191845.1 Actinomycetota bacterium
CAACAAAGTTACAGAGCAATGGGAACGCGCTATATGTTGTATTAGCGCCAGCGAAGAGGATAAGCATCGTTGCCAGCTGCACAAGCAAGAACATCACTCCACCGAATGCGCCTTCACCAACTGCTGCCTTTGCAACTTGAGAAATCACAGTTGGATAGCCTGATTCGTAAGGAACAGCATGGATATGGCTTGAGAACCATGAAACACCGAGAACGAGAGTTCCAAGGAGCAGGCTCATTGTTACGAGGGTGCGCTTTGCATTGACATGCTCTGGTGTCTTAAAGAGTGCAACGCCATCTGAGATTGCCTCTAGTCCAGTGAGTGAAGATCCACCGTTGGCAAATGCACGGAGCAAGATAAAGATTGATGCTGCAGTGAGTAGACCTTGTGCTTCACCAATCTCAACAGCGCCTGGCGCATATGGATCGAGCATTGGGAGTGTTCCATTGATTAAACGCCATGTTCCCATGGAGAAGACAATGAACATACATCCGACGAAGAAGTAAGTTGGGAATGCAAAGGCTTTACCCGCCTCTTTCACGCCACGGAGATTTCCGTAGGTCAAGATTGCAATAACTCCAACAATCATATGCATCTTCCACGGAGCAAGACTTGGGAAGGTTGAGATGATTGCCGCAACGCCAGCTGCAGATTGAATTGCAACAGTGACGAGATAGTCGAGCATCAGTGCAACAGCGGCGATCTGCGCTGTGACTGGACCGAAGTTATCTCGCGCAACGATGTATGCGCCGCCGGTTTTTGTGTAGACATCGATAACGTTGCGATAAGAAAGAGTAATAAGAATAAGAATGCCAATGACCACTGCAGTCATCGGCATGATGATTCCGAACGCTGCAAGACCAAAGGCTGGGAGAAGCGCAATCAAAATCTGTTCTGAACCATAGGCAGATGATGAGATGCAGTCAGAGGAGAGAATTCCGAGCGCATATCTCTTACTCAAACGCTGATGGCCAAGTGAGTGGCGGTTATGTGGTGCGCCTAAGAGGCGTCGCTTGATCTTGTATCGAAGTGGATCACGAAGATGTGCATGTTCCTTAAGGGCCTCAGGCGCTGGTGCACCATCTGTCCATGACTTTGCCACGATGTAACTCCCTTAAGACCTGCTCGATGAAGTGGTCTTACCAATAAACAGCTCTTTTGATAGGGTCATCTTATGCGCACACAGTTATATATAGATGGTCAATGGGTCGATGGAAGCGGAACTCTCGAGGTAATTGACCCGAGCGATGGCTCAGTTATCGCCTCAGTTGCGACCTCAAGCGATGAGCAGAACCTTGCCGCTGTGGCAGCGGCCGATCGCGCCTCAGCCAGCTGGGCTGCAACCGCCCCACGTGTGCGCGCTGAAATCCTCCGTAAAGCATTTGAGATTATGACTGCTGAGGCAGATCAGATCGCTGAGTTAATCTCACGCGAGAATGGAAAAGCCCTTCCTGATGCCCGGGGTGAGGTCGGCTATGCAGCTGAATTCTTCCGTTGGTTCTCTGAAGAAGCGGTGCGCACCCCAGGAGATTTCCGACTCTCTCCCTCTGGCGATAAGCGAATCTTGGTAACACACCAACCTATTGGCGTCTCACTTCTTATTACACCGTGGAATTTTCCGGCGGGAATGGCAACGCGAAAGATCGGCCCTGCAGTTGCAGCTGGCTGCACCATGATTTTAAAACCTGCAGGCGAAACACCGCTAACGGCTCTCTACATCGTCGACATCATGGAGCGCGCTGGACTTCCTAAGGGAGTCCTCAATGTGATTCTTCCAGCACAGACCGGACCTGCAATCTCAAAGCTTCTCCATGATCCACGAGTAAAGAACCTCTCATTCACTGGCTCCACCCAAGTAGGAAAGATCCTCTTGCGAGAGGCTTCAGATCAGGTCATCCGTTGCTCCATGGAGCTTGGTGGCAATGCACCATTTGTTGTCCTCGATGATGCAAATATTGAAGAGGCAGTTAAAGGTTTGATGTTGGCGAAGATGCGCAACGGAGGTGCAGCCTGCACAGCGGCAAACCGCATCTATGTTGCTCGCTCAATTGGCGATAAGTTCATCGCTGAGTTTGCTAAGTCAATGGCTGCGATGAAGATGGGCGTTGGTCGCCAGAGCGGAACAACTCTCGGCGCCTCTGTCTCACTTAAAGAGCGCAATAAGATTGCAGAGCTCGTTGAAGGTGCAACATCTCGCGGCGGAAAGGTGCACCTCGGTGGCAAGACCCCAGATGGACCAGGAGCTTTCTATCCAGCAACAATTGTTGAGGTTGCCAAAGATGATGAGATCCTCGTCAATGAAGTCTTTGGTCCGGTCGCACCCGTTGTCTTCTTTGACACAGATGAAGAGGCGCTCGCGCTCGCAAATGACACTGACTATGGCTTGATCTCTTATGTTTATTCAGAAGATCTCAAGCGCGCCCTCCGCTTTGCTGAAGCGATGGAGTCAGGAATGGTTGCTATCAACCGCGGCATGGTCTCTGATCCTGCTGCGCCATTCGGTGGTGTGAAGCAATCTGGTCTTGGACGTGAAGGTGGATTCGATGGAATCCATGAGTTCCTTCAGACTAAATATATTGGTGTTGAGATTTAGTATTTACTAACAATTTCAGATTCAAGCCAAGCCATCATCTCCATAAGATCACCCTTGCCTTCTTCCCCAAATACAGAGATGGGAGCGCTTGTGAGTGGCACTGCGTATGAGATTGAGGTGCGGGGCTTGATCGAACCAATAACTCGCCCTTGAGCCAATTCAATCTTGGCAAGCGTGCCATTGAACTCCCAAATTACAGAGGAATTAGCCAACAACTCTTCTGCAAGGGACTCATATCTAGAAAGATTGCCAGAGATTCTCTCGTCAAGAATCTCTTCAAATGATTTGTTGGATTTCATTTCTTCCATTGGGAGAGTTTTTCTTGAATCAGGCCTAATTCAAAGAGGGAATGCCCCAGAAAATAATTATTGGAAATGTGACGGAATGTAGTTTTACTAGTAGTAATCGAGCTAAATACTGGAGATTAAGATTTCTTAATCAATTGAAGCAGAAAGTGCAACACAATCCCAACGACTATCGCCCAGATTAAATCAACAGTAATCGTCATGACTGCTGTGACTATGTAGGTGGTGACCTCTTGCCATGTGGAAGTTAACTGTTCGCGAACGCTCTTTGGATTGAGAATGCGAATCGAAGTTCCGATTAAGACACCTGCGATTGCAGGAAGTGGGATCAGCGCAAATAAAGGAGAGAGAAGAAGGACGACAAGAAGAAGGAAGAGCGCATGGATCATGGCTGACATCTTGGTCTTGCCACCAGATCGGATATTGACGCTTGTGCGCGCAATTGCTCCTGTTGCAGGTTGGCCACCGAAGAGAGATGCTGCCATCGTTGCCAACCCTTGGCCAAAGAGCTCTTTATTAGGCTCGAATCTCTGCTCTGCCCCAGATAACCCATCTGCTACTCGGGCTGCAAGGAGAGATTCAATTGCGGCCAAGATGGCGATGAGAAATGCGGGTGTGATGAGAGATGTTGCAAAGGAGAGGCCATCGCCCTTCCAGAGGAAGATATTGCGGGGAATATCACCGATCTTCGCCACATCTAAGTGAAATATCGCAACTACAAGCGTCGTGATGGCAAGAGCGGAGAAGCTCGCTGGAATATAGGGCTTGAGCTTTAATCGTTCGACAATTTTAACTATGTTGAATTTGATGAGAAGTGTGAGCAGGAGAATGAAGAGCGTGGAGAGATGAGCGCCTTCTTTTATTGCTCTGTTGATGGTGTTAGCAGCAATTTGTAGTGTGCGATCGCCCTCACCCTTTGCAACACCGAGAGCCATCGGTAGTTGTTGAAGGGCAATTACAACAGCGATTCCAAGGGTGAATCCCTCAACCACTGACCACGGAATCCGATTGATAATTGTGCCAAGGCGAATCAATGACATTGCAATCACGATTGCTCCTGCCATCAAACCCAATACTGGGATTGCTACTATGCCATTTTCTGCAATGACAGGAATCAAGATGACAGTCATCGCACCAGTCGGTCCACTTACTTGAAGACGTGATCCACCAAATATCGCTGCGATAAATCCGGCGATGATTGCAGTGGTAATTCCAGCTTGGGCAGACATGCCGGATGTGATTCCAAAACCAATGGCAAGGGGGAGAGCGACAATGCCAACGGTGATACCAGCAACTACATCACGGCCAAATTGCTCTCGACCGATCCAGA
>JBEEOC010000075.1:0-2944 GCA_041191845.1 Actinomycetota bacterium
CTGAATCTCGTGAGGAAGATGGCCTTATCTCATCATTTAGCATTGAAGAGAATCTAATTCTCGACCTCCACGATCTTCCTCCATTTGCTCAAGGTCCTGTGATCTCACAGAGCGCAGTTGCAGAGAATGCGACCAAGCGAGTTGTTGAATTCGATATTAGAGCGCAATCGCCGAAGGATTCAGCCTCATCGCTCTCTGGCGGAAATAAGCAGAAAGTTGTCTTGGCACGAGAACTCTCACGCCCGGTAAAGCTTGTTGTTGCATCTCAGCCTACTCGTGGCCTTGATGTGGGATCTATTGAGTTTGTGCATGAGCGTATCATCGCTGAACGCGACTCAGGTCGAGGTGTTTTGCTCTTTAGTACTGAATTAGATGAAGTTGTCGCGTTGGCAGATCGCATTGCAGTGATGTATCGCGGTGAGTTTATTGCGATTGTGCCGGCAGATACCTCACGAGAAGAACTTGGTCTATTGATGGCGGGAGTGAAGAAATGAAGAAATTCCTGAGCAAGTTAACTTTGCCAGCCCTCGCCTTCTCAATGGCGCTCTTTGTCAGCGGACTCCTTGTCGCATTCTCTGATTCCAAGGTCCTGGCCTTGAAATCAGATCCGATTGCGATGATTGCAAAGGCTTTTGCTACAGCAGGACATGCCTATTGGGCGCTCTTTCGTGGCTCGATCTTCGACCCAGAGCTAGCCAAAGCAAGTTTCATCCAGGGTTTCTATCCTCTCTCAGAGACGATAGTTGCGGCTTCTCCTTTAATCCTGACAGGTCTCTCGGTTGCACTCGCTTTTAAGGCAGGTCTTTTCAATATCGGAGCACAGGGTCAATTCATCGCAGGTGCAATTGGTGCAAGCTTTGTTGGTTTCCACTTCGAGATGCCGATTGTGATTCACTCAATCGCAGCTATTGCAGCAGCACTTCTCTGCGCTGGCCTCTATGGTGGTTTTGTAGGTCTCCTCAAAGCAAAGACGGGTGCTCACGAAGTTATCGTGACCATCATGCTCAACTATGTAGCAGGATATTTCCTTCTCTGGATTTTGAGCACAACTCCATTCCTACGCCCTGGCCGCCAAGATCCACTGGCACCTGAGGTCCAGATGTCATCTCGACTACCTCGACTCTTTGGTCCAGATCTGCGCGCCAATCTCGGATTTATTATCGCGCTTCTAGCGGCTGGAGTTGTCTGGTGGTTGCTCAACCGCAGCACATGGGGCTTTAAGTTCCGCGCAGTCGGTGCAAATGCAGCTGCAGCAAAGACAGCTGGTATCTCAGTTGGGCGTTCAACAACAACCGTGATGTTTATTGCAGGTGCACTCGCTGGCCTTGGTGGAGCAGTTCAGATCCTTGGATCAGAGCCTGCGCTTACTGCGGGTGTGGGAGGCAGCTTTGGTTTTGATGCCATCACTGTCGCCCTTCTTGGTCGCGGCACACCAATCGGAACAGTATTTGCTGCTCTCCTCTTTGGCGCACTACGTGCTGGAGGTTTGACAATGCAGGCGAGCACAGAGACGCCACTTGATCTCGTTCTCGTCATTCAGGCGCTAGTAGTTCTCTTTATCGCAGCGCCAACATTGATCAAGGCGATCTTTAGGTTGAAGAAAGTTGATGCTGGACAAGCGCTGGCTTCGAAGGGATGGAACGGCTAATGACAACCCAAGAAGTGCGCGCACTCTCTGCACCTGAACGCCGCCGTCGTCGCGGAATTGTCACTATGGGAGCCCTTGGCGCCTTTGCCCTTACCGTCTTCGGAATCCTTCCTAAGGAAGGCCAGCCTGTTACCTACAGCTTCGTGCTCGGTGATGAGTGGGTACTTATCAAGGAGTGGATTGTTAATTCAAAGTCGGCAGGCATTGGCTTTGCAATCGCATCTCTCCTAGCGGTCTTACTGGCGACGCTCCAATTTAGGGCGGGGAAGACTGTTCGCCTTGCTAGCGCGATCTTTGCAGCCTCCTTCCTGATGTCATTCTTAAGTTGGGCAGCTGCTGGAAAGTTCATTCCATTCACCGGCCTCCTCCAGGGAGGACTTCTTCTCTCTGTGCCTCTCATCTTTGGCGCTATGGCAGGAGTTCTTTCAGAGCGCTCTGGCGTGATCAATATTGCGATTGAAGGTCAATTACTTGCAGGAGCATTTGCCTCTGGAGTTATTGCATCTCTCTTTACCAATAACTGGATTGGTCTCGCTTTTGCTCCTGTTGCAGGAGCGCTCATCTCCCTCTTACTTGCAATCTTTGCGATTAAGTATGGAATTGATCAGGTTGTTCTCGGGTTCGTTCTCAATGTTTTGGTGATTGGCTTGACTAGCTTCCTCTATAAGAAGTTGCTCATTCCATATCAATCAGAGTGGAATTCAGCGATTGCCTTCAACCCAATTCATATCCCATTCCTCTCAAAGATTCCCGTGATCGGTCCAATCCTCTTTAGCCAGAGCATCATCGTTTACTTGATGTATGTGGTCGTTGTGATCATCCATATCGCTCTCTTTAAGAGCAAGTGGGGTCTTCGCACACGTGCCGTCGGTGAGCACCCAACTGCAGCTGAATCTGTCGGTATTGATGTTAATAAGATTCGATTTAAGAATGTTATTTGGGCAGGCGCAGTTGCTGGTCTTGGTGGAGCTTTCTTCACCTTGGGCGCAGTAGGAGCATTTAGCAAGGAGATGACCGCTGGTAAGGGCTTTATCGCACTCGCTGCTCTCATCTTTGGTCGATGGAGTCCGCTGGGCGCTGTTGCCGCCGCCTTAATCTTTGGTTTTGCAGATAACTTACAGGGCTTGCTCACCATCACTGGAACTCCAATTCCATCTGAGTTCATGTTGATGGCTCCTTACATTGCAACGATCATCGCGGTCTCAGGCTTTGTCGGCAAGGTTCGAGCGCCGGCAGCAGATGGAATCGCCTATAAGCGTGGAGGCGGTTCCCACTAATGGAGATTGACTGGCAACT
>JBEEOC010000076.1:0-5207 GCA_041191845.1 Actinomycetota bacterium
CTGATCTTGCAGATGGCTTCACCTGGGATGAAATCATTCCAGTATCTGCAGTGATCCATGATCAGATAGAACTTCTTGAGAAGATTATCGGCGATAACCTCCCTGTTGGCCCTGCCTTCTATCCAGAAGATCAGAAGAGCGACCAGGGTAGGGAACAGTTGATCTGCGAGCTAATCCGTGAGGCCGCGATGCGCGATGCGCTCCAAGAGCTACCGCACTCCATCATGGTGACAATCGATGAGATGTCAGAACGCGAACCTAACGGAACTCGACCTTTCTTCGATATCCATGCCACAATCCATGTTGAGCGTGATTCTCAAACTGGAATCATCTTGGGCCACCAAGGTCAGCGCTTAAAGGATATTGGCATGCGCGCTCGTAAAGATATTGAGCGCGAACTTGGCGCGCGCATCTTCCTCGGGTTACATGTGAAGGTGTCGAAGGAGTGGCAGCGCGATCCGAAGTTATTGGAGCGCCTCGGCTTCTCAGATAAGAAGCATTAATTCTTTTCTTCTTTTACTTCTTCTTCAATAAAGTTAATTTAAGAAGTGCCTAAATTAAGCACTGATTACTCCCGTTGCAAGTGCAATCAAGAGGGCACTTCCTAGAACGATGCGATAGATAACAAATGGCGTAAATGACTTGGTTGAGATGTAGCGCATCAGCCAAGCAATGACTGCGTACCCCACGGCAAATGCCACAACTGTTGCGGTGAGCGTTTCGGTGAGAGTAAAAACCTGATTACCTGGCTCTTCGATTGCTTTTTTAAGCTGATAGAGACCACTGCCAAAGACTGCAGGAAGTGCAAGTAAGAATGAGTAGCGAAGAGCAGATTCACGCTTATATCCAAGGATGCGACCCATGGCGATCGTGGCGCCAGAGCGAGAGACGCCCGGGATAAGAGCGAGTGATTGAGCTAAGCCATAGAGAATGCCGTGGCCCTTGGTGAGTTGATCGAGGGTGCGCTCATTGCGCCCCATGTAGTCGAGAAAACCTAAGAGGAAACCGAAGATGATCAAAGTAGATGCAATCACCCAGAGTGAGCGGAGCTGATCTTCAATATAGCTCTGACCAAGATAGCCGAGGATGACGATCGGAAGTGTTCCCACCGCAATCAACCAAGCAAGTCGAGCATCGCTCTTCTCGTGATGTGTCAGATGTGAATTGCGATTGAGCGATTTAAGCCAAGCTGTGATGATCGAGAAGATATCTTTTCGGAAGTAGAGGAGAACTGCTAACTCAGTGCCGATCTGAGTAATTGCAACGAATGCAGCCCCTGGATCTTGTGCCTCTGGCATCAACTTGCCGATGATTGCTAAATGAGCATTTGATGAGATGGGAAGAAACTCGGTGAGCCCCTGAACAACTCCTAAGAAGATGGCGCTAAACATCTATTTTCACGCTGTGCTTTCTACTTGCCAGGTATGAACCGATGAGAACCAGTGGCAGACCCAAGATAATTCCAATTGTAAGAGGCTCGCCCAAGATAATGACGCCAAGTACAACGGCAAACGCCGTGTTGAGATAGGTCACGAGTGAAGCTCTGGCAACATCAATGATTGCAGCTAAGGTGAAGAAGGCTGCAAATGCGATGCCAGTGGAGAGAACGCCGAGTCCAATGATTGCTGAGATTGCCTCGCCCGAGATGTGATGGGTTGGCCATTGCGCAATCGAGAATGGGAGGTAGAAGATGGCTGAGATTGCCATCGCAACTGCGTTGATGGCAACACCTGAAACTCCAGGCAATCCGCTCTGCACAAACATCACCGCATAGGCATATCCAACCGATGCCAAGAGAACCATCACGAGTGCAAGGGGATCTGCGCCGCCCTTGATGCTCTCGATCCCAACTACAGCTACGAGACCAATAAATCCAACGACGATTCCAATCAAGCGCTTGTGATGCCAGACCGTTTTATCACCACGCATTGAAGCGAAGATAGTTGCCCAGATAGGAACGGATGCAACTAGGAGACCAGCAAGACCAGATGAAATCTTCTGCTCCGCCGTTCCGATGAGAATCCAAGGACCGATCATCTCCAGGAGGGCATAGGGCGCCACATACTTAATTCCGCGGAGAGCATCACCTAGCGTCTTCTGCTTGATCGCCCATGGAATCAAGATTGCAGCGCCAATTGCGGTGCGAAGGCAGACAACTACTGCAGGTGGAAAGCCATTCTCTGGATCTACAGCAACCTTGATAAAGAGATAAGGAATGCCCCACAGGAAGCCGACAAGAAGGAAGAGCGCCCAGCCACGACGAGACATCAAATCTCCGATACTAAATAAGCGTTAACAATTAACGGTTCTGAATAACTGATTGATAGAGGGCGAGTGTAGTTGCAGCTACTGCATCCCATCCAAATTCTGAGATTGCACGAGCACGTCCGGCCTTTCCATAGCGCTCAAGAAGCTCAGGATCTGCCATCAATCGCATGATTGACTCGGCGAGAGAACCTTCGAAGGCGGCAATGTCATCGGCGTTGTAGGTGACGAGTTCACCGGTCTTGCGATCGCTGACAACCTCAGGGATTCCGCCCACGGCAGATGCAAGCACTGCTGTCTCACATCCCATCGCCTCGAGGTTAACAATTCCCAGTGGCTCATAGATTGATGGACATAGGAAAAGGTCTGCATGTGTGAGAGCTGCAGTTAACTTATCGTGGGGGAGCATCTCTTTGATCCACCAGACATTCTTTCGACTCTTCTGAAGTTCTGCGATCAACTCAGCAACTTCAGCGCCAACACCTGGTTCATCAGGACTTCCTGCTGCTAAGACCAAGCCATACTCGGAAGGAACATTGCGCCATGCTCGAAGCAGATGAGCTAAACCTTTCTGTCGGGTAATTCGCCCGACAAACATCGCATATCGACCTGAGATCCCGTACTCGCGTAAGACTGAGTCATCGCGGTTGGGAGCAAAGCGAGCGGTGTCTACGCCATTTCTAATTGTGATGACCTTGGCAGGATCGACCTCTGGATAGGCTTTAAGAACATCTGCTCGCATTCCATCGCTGACTGCGATGATGGCAGCTGCTCCTTCATAAGCAGTCTTCTCTGCCCATGATGAGATCTGATATCCACCACCGAGTTGCTCGGCCTTCCATGGGCGCAGTGGTTCAAGTGAGTGAGCGCTGACGATATGGGGAGTTCCGTAGAGAAGTGATGCAGTATGGCCGGCCATATTTGCATACCAAGTATGTGAGTGGATGACATCTACCTCACCAAGATTTTGAGCAATAGCGAGATCAGTGGCAATTGCTTGAAGAGCAGGATTGGCAGATGCGAACTCTGCTGGAGTCTCATATCCAAAAGATCCATCGCTACGAGGGCCTCCGAAACAATGGAGATCGACTGCAACTGCCTCTAGCTTGCGAAGTGCCTGCGTCAATTGGACGACATGGACACCAGCTCCACCATAGACAGCCGGTGGCCACTCTTTTGTCACTATGCCAATGCGAGTCAGGTGGGAGTCTTTAGTCACTGAGAAAGAGTACTTGTGACTATGGCTTCTTTATAGGGAGTTGAGTAACCTTTCTCCATGGCTCGCTTTGAGGTACCGCTGGGAATCGTCCTTGCAGGTGGAGAAGGTAAGCGACTAATGCCTCTCACAGCAGATCGAGCAAAGCCAGCAGTCCCATTCGGTGGTTCATACCGCCTCATTGACTTTGTTCTCTCCAATCTCGTCAACGCTGATATGCGCAAAATCGCAGTATTGACGCAATATAAATCTCACTCACTCGACCGCCACATCACCACTACTTGGCGCATGTCAACGCTCCTGGAAAATTATGTGACCCCAGTTCCTGCCCAGCAACGCCTTGGGCCGCGTTGGTATACAGGTTCTGCCGATGCAATATTGCAGAACTTCAATTTGATCCATGATGAGAATCCAAAACACGTAGTTGTCTTCGGTGCAGATCACGTTTATCGGATGGATCCAAGTCAGATGTATGACCAGCATTTGAGTACAGGTGCAGGTGTGACGATTGCTGCAATTCGCATGCCACGTTCTGAGGCACATGACTTTGGCGTTATCGAATTGGCAGAAGATGGAATCACCATCAAGCAATTCCATGAGAAGCCTTCAGATCCACCGGCTATGCCAGGCCACCCTGATTTAGCTCTCGTTTCGATGGGTAACTACATCTTCAAACGCGATTTGATGGAAGAGGCGCTTATCCTCGACTCTGAAGATCTTGAATCTCGCCATGATATTGGTGGAAATATCATTCCGATGCTTACCGCAGCAGGGCAGGCAAAGGTCTACGACTTTGAACATAACGTTGTGCCCGGTGCGACGGAGCGCGATAAGGGATATTGGCGTGATGTGGGTTCTATCGATGCCTACTATGACGCACATATGGATCTCGTCTCGATCCATCCGATTTTCAATCTCTATAACCGTGAGTGGCCACTGCTTACAAATCCGCCATCACTTCCTCCTGCAAAGTTTTCTGAGAATGGAATCGCCCAAGATTCGATCGTAGGCGCAGGTTCAATCATCTCTGGTGGCCATGTCAGCCGCACTGTTGCCTCATATGACGTTCATGTTGGTTCAGGGGCATTTGTCGATAGCTCTGTATTGATGCCAGGCGTGAAGATTGGTGATCGCGCTGTGATTCGTAAGGCGATTATCGATAAGGGTGTTGTAGTTGAACCAGGTGCTCAGATTGGCGTTGATTTAGAGCGCGACCGTCAACGCTTTACCGTTACCGATTCCGGAATTGTCGTTGTCGGTAAGGGTATTCGAGTTACACCGTAAATTTCTTCAGTTGCGTTGCAGCGTAATCGATTGCAACCTTGGCAGTTGGTGTGACCGCCAAATTGGTAAAGAAGCCATGGATCATTCCATCAAATTGCTTGTAGGTAATTGGCACGCCATCTCTTTCTAAGAGTTCGGCATAGCGCTCACTATCACTTAAGAGTGGGTCGTATTGAGCCGAGATGATGATTGCCGGTGGCAGATCCTTAAAGCTTTCGGCGACCATGGGGACGGCATAGGGATTTAAGTCGTGGTCTGTGCCTTGGAGATATTGCTCCCAGAACCATTTCATCGCTTGTGTGGTGAGCCCATAACCCGTTCCTAAATCTTGATAAGAACGAGTGGAGAAATCTCTTCCATTACAAGGATAGATCAGAAGCTGCACCTTTAACGCAATATTATTATCACGCGCTTTGAGCGCCACAGCGCTAGCCAGAGTTGC
>JBEEOC010000077.1:0-9606 GCA_041191845.1 Actinomycetota bacterium
CCATTACTGGCTGACCTTGAGTTGCATCCAACTTATCGATTGTCTGCTCAATGATGCGTAGTGATTGCTCGAGCTCTGCCATACGGATCAAGAAGCGACCGTAGACATCGCAGGTATCTGCAGTAATGACATCGAACTCGTAATTCTCATATCCGCAATATGGCTGCATCTTACGAAGATCCCAAGGCAAACCCGTTGAGCGAAGAACTGGACCTGTAATTCCAAGAGTTGTGCACCCTGCGAGATCGAGATAACCGATTCCCTCGGTGCGCTTCATCCAGATTGTGTTTCCAACGAGAAGCTTCTCGTTATCTTTAAAGTTCTTGCGAAGCTCCTTCACGAGTTCGCGCAGACGAATTGTCATTCCCTCTGGAAGATCCTGCTGGACTCCACCTGGACGGACATAGGCCATGTTCATGCGAAGACCTGTGATCGCTTCAAATGTATCGAGGACTGCCTCGCGCTCACGGAATGCGAAGAACATAGGTCCCATCGCACCGAGCTCGAGAGCTCCAGTGCCGAGTGCAACCATATGTGAAGAGATGCGGTTGAGCTCCATCATGAGAACGCGGATGATTGATGCGCGCTCTGGAATATCGTTTGTGATTCCAAGGAGCTTCTCAATTGCTAAGCAGTATGCAGTCTCATTAAAGATTGGTGAGAGGTAATCCATACGGGTTGCAAATGTGGTGCCCTGAGTCCAAGAACGGAACTCCATATTCTTCTCAATGCCGGTGTGGAGATAGCCAATACCTGGGCGCACCTCAGTGACAGTCTCGCCCTCAAGCTCAAGAACAAGGCGGAGCACGCCGTGAGTTGATGGGTGCTGTGGACCCATATTGACGATGATGCGCTCTTCTTTGGTCTCACCGATCTCAGAGACAAGTGAATCCCAATCGCCACCAGTTACTGAATAGACAGTTCCTTCAGTGGTTTCACGGGTAGCTGCATATGGATCGAAAGTTGTCACTTGTATGACCTCCGGTTGTGAGGAGCCGGTGTTGTTGCACCCTTGTACTCCACTGCAATTCCGCCGAGTGGGTAATCCTTACGTTGTGGGTGTCCATCCCAATCATCTGGCATCAAGATGCGAGTAAGACCTGGGTGGCCATCGAAGATAATTCCAAACATGTCGTAGGTCTCGCGCTCATGCCAATTGTTTCCGCCATAGACCTCAACGAGTGATGGAATATGTGGATCGAGCTCTGATGTGCAGACCTCAAGGCGAACGCGCTGATTCTTTGTCATAGAAAGCAATGGGTAGAGAGCTACAAGTTCGCAACCCTTGCGATCTGGATAGTGAACTCCAGATACACCCATACACATTTCAAAGAGCAACTTATCGCGAAGAATCTTTGCAACCTCAACGAGGCGCTCCTTCTTCACATGAAGTGTGAGTTCACCGCGATCGACAACTACCTTGGTAATTGCATCTGCAAAATCAGGATATGCGCGCTCGAGATCATCTGCGAGTTGATCGAAGTAACTGCCATAAGGGCGCTCTGTCGAACCTGGTGTTGTTACTGTGCGAACGAGTCCGCCGTAACCTGATGTATCTCCAGTTCCGGAGACGCCAAACATGCCTTCTTGTGTCATTTAGGCAAACATCCCTTCATGTGGGAGGTTTCCAAGTTGAATAGTTGGCTTCGCCTTCAAAGCAGCCTCTTCAACAGCCTTAATCACTGCCTCGCGATTAGGGCCAAGCTTGGTATCTGAAATCTGCTCGTGGAGCTTGATAATTGCATCCATCAACTGCTCCGGTCGTGGTGGGCATCCTGGGAGATAGATATCAACCGGCACGATGTGATCGACGCCCTGCACAATTGCATAGTTATTAAACATTCCACCAGAAGATGCACATGCACCCATTGAGATAACCCACTTCGGCGCTGTCATTTGATCATAAATCTGACGAAGTACTGGCGCCATCTTCTGTGAGACGCGACCGGCAACAATCATGAGATCTGCTTGGCGAGGTGATGCGCTAAAGCGCTCCATACCGAAGCGAGAGATATCGTGCTTGGGAGATGAACCAAGTGCCATCATCTCAATCGCACAGCATGCAAGACCGAATGTTGCTGGCCAGACAGAGCTCTTGCGCATATAACCGGCAAGACCTTCAACGGTTGAGAGGAGAACTCCGCTTGGTAATTTATCTTCTAGGCCCATGAGTTAATCCCATTCCAATCCGCCACGTCGCCAGACGTATGCATATGCAACGAAGACCGTTGCAATAAAGATTCCCATCTCCACAAGACCGAAGAGTCCAAGCGCATCAAATGAAACGGCCCATGGATAGAGGAAGACAATTTCAATATCGAAGACAATAAATAACATTGCGGTGAGAAAGTACTTCACTGGGAAGCGACCACCCTCAAGAGCTTGCGGTGATGGTTCGATTCCGCACTCATATGCCTCTTGCTTGGCGCGGTTGTAACGGGCTGGACCGGTTACCGCTGCAATGCCGACCGAGAAGGCGGCGAAGCCAAATCCAATGGCGAAGAGGATAATGATCGGTAGATAAGGATTAGCGCTCACGGGGGGTAAGTCTAGGCGCAAGAGAGAGTAGGAGTTAGCCCAACTCCTGCCTGGCTATGTGAATCACATCAAAGAGCGCCCCTTTGAGGGCTGCCACCTCTTCATTTACCTCAAATCAACCCTTTAAGGTCGGCACCGGTGGCTTAAGGCTTAACCGCCATATGGACCGCAACGATTCCGCCGGTGAGGTTTCTGACCTCAACCTTGCTCCAGCCGACCTTCTCAATAATTGCGGCCAGGGCTGCCTGATTGGGCCATGCCTTGATCGACTCAGCGAGGTAGATATAAGCATCCGGGTTGGATGAGGTCTTCTTCGCGATCCATGGGAGGGCGCTCATCAGATAATTGGTATAAATGGTGCGAAACGGACGCCAGGTAGGTGCGGAGAACTCCACGATGACGAGCCTTCCCCCTGGGCGGACCACGCGGAGGGCCTGTGCGAGCGCCTCTTCCGTCTTATGGGTATTTCGAAGGCCGAAGGAGATGGTGTAGAGGTCGAAGGAGTTATCTTCAAATGGGAGGGCGAGGGCATCGGCCCATTGGAAGGTCAGATATGGGCGCTGCCTCCGGCCGGCATCGAGCATCCCATGGGAGAAATCGGCTGAAATGACCTCCGCCCCACGCTTAAAGAGGGGCTCAGAGCTTGCTCCTGGGCCAGCTGCCATATCGAGGATCTTCATCCCTGGGCGCGGGTCGATGAGCTTGGTGACCTTCCTCCGCCAACGCTTAGTCTGGCCGAGGCTTAAGAGATCATTGACGAGGTCATAGCGCTTGGCGACGCCATCGAACATCGCTGCTACTTCGTTCGGGTTCTTGCTCAAATCAGCGCGAAACCCAGAGTCAGCGCTGCCGCCTCTGCCCTTTGACTTATCTCCTCGTGACATGTGGGTAGTCTGGCGCAAAGGTAGGCTTGGCCACAACTTTAAATCGAATGTGGTTTAAATCGTATGTAAGAAATAAATCCGAGAAGCCATCTCTTGAAGGAGTCTGACGATGTCAACAACAGCAACTCTTCGCGCCGCCGTGGCACCGCGCAGTACTGCCTTAACTCACGCCCTCTTTATCGTCGGCGGCGTTGGATTTATCTCGGCGATGGCTCAGGTCTCTATCCCTGTTCCAGGTTCTCCTGTTCCTGTCACGGGACAGACTTTGGCAGCGCTCCTTGTGGGAACTACATATGGCGCTCGCCTTGCCTTCTCAACTTTTGCCACATATCTCATCGCCGGAATAGCCGGCGCTCCAATCTTTGCTCCCTCTGCCACATCTGCCAATCACGGACTCGATCGCATCATGAGCGCAACTGGTGGATATCTCATCGGCATGCTCGTTGCATCCCTCGTCCTTGGCTATCTCGCAGATCGCAAAGCAGATCAGAAGTTCCTCACCTCATATCCTGCGCTCTTACTTGGTGAAGTGACGATTTTTGGTTTTGGTCTTACCTGGCTCCATTACTCACTTGATCTCTCATGGTCTGCAACTATCTCAGCTGGTCTCACACCATTTATCTTCGGTGAGATTCTTAAGGTTGCAATCGTTGGAACAACTCTGCCGCTGATATGGCGCAGAATCGCAACGGCGCTCAATAAGTAATTTGATATATAGATGCCCTCACTTGTTCCGGTAACGACCAATCGCATTGGTCCACACCTACCACTCCTTCAACTTCTCCCTGAAGGCGATCAGTACTCATGGGTGCGTGGCAACGATGGCCTTGTTGGCTGGGGTGAATATGCATCCATCACCGTCAAAGGCAAAGATCGCTTCGACCAGGTGCGCACCTGGTGGCATCAACATTTAGAGACATTTTCAATCTCTAATGCAGTCCATGGCAGTGGCACCGGGCCAGTCCTCTTCACCTCATTTAGCTTTGACCGCAATGAGGAATCCATTGCAGTTATTCCAAAGGTGATTGTGGGTAAGAAAGGTGATCAATCATGGATTACCTGGATTGGCGACGGTGCTCAGCCACAACTTCCTGATTCTGCGCCAGAGTTTGCTCGGCAGAACTTCGATTGGCAGCAAGGAACTCTTACAGAACAACAGTGGGAAACTCGTGTTGCCCAAGCAATCGCAAAGATCGATAAATCAGAGATTGAGAAGGTTGTTCTCGCTCGCGATCTGATCGCAACAACAGAGAATGCAATTGATGTTCGACCAATCCTCAATAAGCTCTCTGAGAATTATCCTGCAACCTGGGTGTTTGCAGTCGATGGCTTGATTGGCGCAACCCCTGAATTACTTCTCCGACTCTCTCGCGGCATGGTCACATCTCGCGTTCTTGCCGGAACAATTCCTAAAACTGGTGATGATGCACGTGACTTGGCGCTAGCCGGTTCACTTGCACGTTCATCTAAAGATTTAGAGGAACATGAGTATGCAGTGCGATCTGTTGCAGAGGCGCTCGAACCATTCTGCTCATCAACGAACGTTCCAGATGCTCCATTTGTTCTCCACCTAGCAAATGTGATGCACCTTGCAACTGATGTGACCGGTGCGCTTCTGGAGTCTCAACACCATGTCGATGCATTTGCTCTCCTTAAATCGCTCCATCCATCAGCTGCTGTCTGTGGCACACCGCGCAACTTCGCTTTTGATGTCATCGATGAGATTGAAGGAATGAATCGTGGCCGTTATGCCGGCCCTGTCGGATGGATCGATGCTCGTGGTGATGGAGAACTCGGCATCGCACTCCGCTCAGGTCAAGTAACCGATAATCAGATTCGAATCTTTGCTGGATGTGGAATTGTTGCCGGTTCTGATCCAGTAGTTGAACTCGCTGAGAGCAACGCTAAATTCAGCGCCATGAAATCTGCTCTCTAGATAGAGGTAATTGAGTCGTAGATAGCCTTGAGAGTCTCAGCATTACTGTCGCGATCTGGAACTTGGACCACCACTATTGAAATGCCATTTATTGGCTTGGCGAGCTCTTCCTTCAGCTCTGAATGGTTTGTTGCTGTTGCGGTAGTGAGGCCAAATGCCTGCGCAATCTTCGCTAAATCTAGATTATGCGGTGTGCCAAATATGGTTTCAAAGCCTGCAACCCCACGATGAGGCAGGGTTGAGAAGATTCCACCGCCATTGTTATCGATGACGACGATCTTGAGGTTGATATTTTCTTGATGAATCAATCCGGTGATGTCGTGGAGGAAACTCAAATCACCGAGAACTGCAACAGTTTCGCTGCGCTGTGATGCAATTCCAAGAGCTGTTGAGATATTTCCATCGATTCCTGCCAAGCCTCGATTGGCAAAGGTCTCCACCCCGTTTCGTGCAACGGCAAAACCTTCAATATCTCGGATTGGTCGAGAAGATGAAATGAAGAGCGTTCTTCCATCGACTATAGATGAACCAATCTCACGTGCGACAAGCGCCTCTGACCAAGTGGAGAGCTCTGCGATCTTCTTCGCGGTGCGCTGGGAATACTTCACCCATCGCTCCATGTATTCGCTATCCACCGGTGGAACTTCGATCTTTGGTAGAGCTGTGAACTTTTGATCCGCAACTCGATCACTATCAACAGTGAGCATGCGTGGGTCAATGACAATCATTTTCCGAGCAGTTGCAATCACTCTATTAATAGAACGAGAGAGCGTTGTGCGACCAATGACAACTACTATGTCAGGTGCTAATTCATCAGTAATGGATTGCGATGTGAGGAAGATGCTCGCATGTGAGAGCGCGTTGGCAAAGGAGAGTGGATCTTCGGCGATGACGGGCCAGCCAAGACTTTCTGAGAATTTTGTAACTTCTTCAACGCTAAACCCTGCTCGGTCATGGCCGATCACGAGAAGGCCGCGAGTGGATTTGCTATAGAAAGTTCCTGCATCTTTTCGGTTGAAATCTTTTGCAGGTTTGATGGTGACTCCAGCTAGCCAATCGCTATCGTCATCGGCGCTCAGCGGCTCTGGGAATTGAACATTGATATGGACAGGGCCGCTTTTAAGTGAGTTAAAGGGAAGTTCCATCGGATAGGCAGGGCCTGAGACATCTGCAAAATAGCGGACTGCTTTGCCGAAGATGCGAGCTTGTTCTGTAGTTTGGTTGGCACCTGTGCGACGCAGCTCTGCTGGGCGATCTGCTGTGATGACGAGAAGTGGCAGATTGGAGTGCGATGCCTCTAGAACTGCAGGGTGATAGTTGGCCACAGCTGTTCCTGATGTGCAGACGATAGGGACTGGGCGACCACTTGCCTTTGCGATTCCTAGCGCGAAGAAAGCTGCTGTCCGCTCATCAATACGAGTGTGAAGAGTAATTAATTTCTTTTCAGATGCTGCAAAGAGCGCCATCGTCAGTGGCGCATTGCGAGATCCTGGTGAGATAACGACATCTGTAACGCCGGCTTCAACAATCTGTCGGATGATTGTGCGGGCAAGGGTGGTTGATTGATTCATTTAATTCCCAATACTGCCGCAGCTCGCATGGCTCGATTCTTCCACCATTCATAGCGTTCTGCATCTACATCGAGTCCATCAAGGTCGATTTCAAGTTCTTTGAGGGCAATCTCACCATTTGCAATTGGCAACTGCGCAACATCTCGCGCAAGGAGAGAGCCTGTGGCAAGTCCACAATCAAAGGCGAGATTATTAATTGATGCAGCAAGTTCAAGACCGTATTGAATCCCAACAGCGCTTTCAAGTGCGCTCGATACCACTACAGGAAGTTTGTGATGGGAAGCAATTGCAAGAGAGCGAGAGATCCCTCCGAGCGGCTGAACCTTGAGCATCACAATATCTACAGCACCCTCCAAATCAATGGCGAAGGGATCTTCTGCCTTCCGGACTACCTCATCTGCTGCAATCACCAAGGGAACTGTGATCTTCTCTTTTAACTCACGAAGCTCATCAAGTGTGGCACATGGTTGTTCAACATATTCAAATGGGCCTATCGCCTCATACATTGCATAAAGGTTCGTCAGGGCTTGGTCAACGCTCCACGAGCCATTAACATCAATACGGATCTTGATTGAACTGCCAAGGGATCGAATATGGGCAAGGCGAGCAATATCTTCGGTGAGGTTCTCCCCCACCTTCACTTTGAAGGTCTTAACCCCGGGATAGCTAGCAATCAGCCCATCAATTACTGCTTTATCGTTGGTTGCCGGGATAGTGCCGTTAACAGGGATAGATGAGCGCAACCGAGTAGGCCGTGGTTGAGTTGCAGCTTCGATAGCCGATGCCAACCACCTATACGATTCACTATCTCCATATTCAAGAAATGGTGAGAACTCGCCCCACCCATATTCACCTTTAAAGAGTGCAACCTCCCGCACTGTAATCCCACGAAAGTTGGTCTTCGTAGGAAGCGCGATTACGCGCATTGTGGAGAGGAGATCATCAAACATTATGGGCGACGTGGAAACTTTCCAAAGTCAGGCTTGCGCTTCTCCTTATATGCATCGCGACCTTCTTGGCCTTCTTCGCTTAAGTAGAAGAGGAGAGTTGCATCCCCGGCAAGTTGCTGAATTCCAGCAAGTCCATCATCTGCTGCATTCATCGAAGCCTTGAGAAGTCGAAGTGCCATCGGACTATTCATCAACATCTCGCGACACCAAGAGACAGTCTCAGCCTCTAATTCAGCGAGTGGAACAACGGTGTTAACAAGTCCCATAGCGAGCGCCTCTTGCGCATCATATTGACGGGTCATAAACCAGATCTCGCGGGCCTTCTTCTGTCCGACATTACGAGCAAGAAGTCCTGAACCATAACCACCATCGAATGAACCAACCATCGGGCCGGTCTGTCCAAACTTTGCATTATCGGCAGCGATAGAGAGATCGCAGACAACATGAAGAACATGTCCGCCACCGATCGCCCAACCCGCAATCATCGCAACAACTGGTTTTGGTGTGCGGCGAATCTGAACTTGAAGATCGAGAACGTTAAGTCGACCCATACCTTGCTGACCTAAATCGTCATCACCGATATAGCCATCATCGCCACGGACGCTGATATCTCCACCAGAACAGAATGCTTCGCTGCCTTCACCGGTAAAGATGATGACTCCGACCTCTGAGTTATCGCGGGCCAGATCAAAGGCCTCTTTCAATTCGATAATGGTCTGAGGGCGGAAGGCGTTGCGAACCTCTGGGCGGTTGATCGTAATCTTCGCCATTCCATCGGCGCTCTCATACTTAATGTCGGTGAACTTCTCTCCCCCACGCGCGGTCTTCCACGCAGGGATAGTGCGGTCACCAAAATCACGCTTAATTGGCTTGCTCACGATTCCTCCATTGTCGAGTACGGGCGATAGCCTACGCGGGCAATGGAGCAAACGTCACAACGAGAAGTTCGCACAGTCGATCCCGCATGGAGCCTGAGCGAGCTAATGGCTCGTATCGCAAAGGCCCTGGTCTCAGATGGCCCTGCCTTAAGCCTCTCCCCGATTGCAACCACCACTGTCTCATCTCGCACCGCCCTGGTTGTCACCACAACCGGAAGTTCAGGTGTGGCAAAAGAGATTGGCCTCTCGGCCTCAGCGCTCCTGACATCTGCGCGAGCATCCAATAAGTATCTCGGTGCAGAATTCGGAAACACTTGGTCCCTCTTGCTTCCACTCAACCACATCGCAGGAATCAACGTCCTAATTCGCAGCCTTGAACTTGGAACATCTCCTACTCAGTTACTTGGTCATGAAGGTAGATATCCGAAAGCTGACTTCACTTCAATAGTTCCTACTCAGCTCTATCGCGCACTCAACGGCGACTCTTTTCTTCTTGAGCATCTCCAATCAGCGCGGGCAGTTCTCGTAGGTGGCGCAGCCCTTACTCCATCTCTTCGATCTCAAGCAGAATCACATGGAATCAATATTGTTGAGACCTATGGCTCTACCGAAACTTCTGGTGGTTGCGTTTATAACGGCACTCCACTTGAAGGTGTTGAAATCGCAATCGGAGAAGAGAGTCGAATTGCAATCAGAGGAAAAGTTGTTGCTCATGAATTAGCCGATGAAGATGGCTGGTACTACACATCAGATTCGGGCCACTTTGAAGATGGAAAGTTGATTGTCGATGGTCGCATCGATGATGTGGTCATCACAGGTGGTGAGAACATATCCCTTCTTGCAATTGAA
>JBEEOC010000078.1:0-15652 GCA_041191845.1 Actinomycetota bacterium
TCGCCAGCGGATTAGCAACAAGCTGGACTCGACTCAATGAGAAATCAGCCTGGGGCACACAGTATTCATATGTTGTAATCGCCAAAGTTCTCTTAACTGCCGCACTCCTTGCCATGGGATACGCAAATAGAAAATCTCTGGCATCACGAGATGAATTTAGACTGCAAGAACTTCTTCGCCTTATTGGTGTTGAGGCGATGGTGATGGCATCAGTGGTCTTGATGGGAAGTTGGCTCTCGCAGATTCAGCCTCCGATTGGTGATGTTTCCAACCTCACTGCAGCAGAGTTATTGGTGGGGCAGAAGACTCCACCACCACCTTCATTTATCAATCTTCTGAAGCTATATAACCCAGATGCATTGATGATTGTTCTTCTTGTTACTGCAGTTGCCCTCTATATCAAGGGAGTAGCGGTTCTTAAGGCACGTGGTGATTCATGGCCAATCGGGCGCACTGTTTCCTTTGCAGTTGGCATTGCGCTCATTGACTTTGCAACATCCGGTGGCCTCGGTGTCTATGCGGTCTTCTCTTTTGAATATCACATGATGGCCCACATGTTGCTAGGAATGATTGCACCAATTGCATTGGTGTTAGGCGCACCAATTACTTTGGCGCTTCGCACCCTTCCGCAAGGACGAACAAGTGAAGAACGAGGTGTCCGTGGCTTGGCGCTTACAGTTCTCCACTCACGCTATTCGATTATCTTGACCAACCCAATCACGGCTTTAGCGCTCTTTGATGGTTCACTCTTTGTCCTCTATTTCACAGATCTCTTTGGCTTCCTCATGCAGAACCATGCTGGCCATATTTTAATGAATATCCACTTTATTCTCGCCGGATTCCTCTTCTTCAACGTGGTGATTGGTATTGATCCAAACCCACGGAAATATCCGCACATTCTCCGCATTGTGATTCTCTTTGGTGCAATCAGCCTCCATGCATTCTTCTCTGTGGCACTGATGTCTACTACAACTCTTATCGATGGCGGCTACTACGCATCGCTACAAACTTCATGGCTGCCTGATCCACTGGCAGATCAACGAGCCGGTGGAACCATCGGCTGGGCGATGGGCGAGATTCCAATCATCCTTGCCCTAATTGCGACCTTTATCTTGTGGAGCCGGGAAGATAAGCGTGAGGCAATCCGTATCGACCGCAATCAGGCCCGACTAGCTGCCATGGGCGAGCCAGATGAACTTGCCCAATACAACGCATATCTCAATACACTTGCCGAGCGCGATCAGAAGAGTAAGAAGGTCGAGGGAGAGAAGAGATGACACTTAAGGATGTATTCGTTCTGCCACAGGAGTACAACGATCTTCGTGACTCTGTCCGAGCGCTTTCTGAGAAAGAGATCGCGCCATTTGCTCATACGGTTGATGAAGTTCACCGCTACCCACAAGAAGCACACGATGCTCTCTTGAAGAGTGGTCTCTTCGCTGCCCACGTTCCAACTGAAAATGGCGGCGATGGTGCAGATGCGTTAGCGGTTGTCATTATTATTGAAGAGATTGCCCGTGTCTGTGGTTCAGCATCTCTCATTCCTGCAGTCAATAAGTTGGGTTCATTTCCACTCATCCTTGGTGGCAGCCAAGAGCAGAAGAATAAGTGGCTCCCACAATTAGCAAAGGGCAAGGGATTTTCATACTGCCTCTCTGAATCAGAGGCGGGATCAGATGCTGCATCTCTTAAGACGAAGGCAGAGCGCGTCGGCGATAACTGGGTAATCAATGGAAATAAGAAGTGGATCTCCAATGCTGGAGTCTCTGACTTCTACACCGTTATCGCCCAGACTGATCCATCACTTGGCTCAAAGGGAATTACCGCATTTGTTGTGGAGAAGAGCGACCCAGGAATCTCATTTGGCGCTCCAGAGAAGAAGATGGGATTTCGTGGATCACCCACACGCGAGGTCTACTTCGATAATGTGACGATCGGTGATGATCGCCGTATCTCTGAGATTGGCAAGGGCTTTGCCCTCGCAATGGATACTCTCGATCACACACGAATCACTATCGCAGCTCAAGCTCTCGGTCTTGCACAAGGCGCATTCGATGCGGCGAAGAAGTACTCTCATGAGCGCAAGCAGTTTGGCAAAGAGATCTTTGATTTTCAGGGCATTCAATTTATGTTGGCTGATATGGCGATCGCCATTGAATCAGCGCGTCAATTGACTTATGCCGCAGCAGCTAAATCAGAGCGCAACGATGCTGATCTTAAGTTCTACTCTGCAGCATGCAAGACGCTCGCGACAGATGTTGCAATGAAGGTGACAACGGATGCTGTGCAAATCTTGGGTGGATATGGATATGTCAGTGATTATCCAGTTGAACGGATGATGCGCGATGCAAAGCTCACTCAGATTTATGAGGGCACAAACCAGATTCAGCGCATCGTTATTGCACGAAACCTTCCATGAATAGCCTCTTTGATCCACTCACACTGAGGTCCGTTACATTTAAGAATCGCGTCTGGGTCTCACCAATGTGTCAGTACTCAGCAGAGAATGGTTTTGTCGGCGAATGGCACCGCATCCATCTCGGTTCATTTGCAACCGGTGGTGCGGGAATGATCATGGTGGAGGCAACAGGAGTTGTTCCGGAAGGTCGCATCTCAATTGGATGTCCTTCGATTGAAGATCGCGAGCATGCAGAGGCATTTCGTCCAATGATTGAATTTGCTCATCGCTATGGCGTGAAGATGGGCATACAACTTGCCCATGCAGGTCGTAAAGCTTCAACGATGCGACCAGGAGATGACCACCTTATTGCTTCAAGTAGTGAAGGTGGGTGGAGAGCTGTCTCACCATCACCCATTGCTTATCACGGCTATCCAGAGCCACATGAACTTACAAACGCAGAGGTAAAGCAATTGGTGCAGGATTTCGCAAATGCTGCTGTGCGCGCTGTGGAAGTCGGTTTTGATGTTATTGAGATTCATGCAGCACATGGCTATCTGATCCATCAGTTCTATTCACCGCTGGCAAATACTCGCACCGATGAATACGGTGGGGACTTTGAAGGGCGCACTCGTTTCCTAAGGGAGATAGCCAGCGCAGTGCGCGCAGTTATTCCGCAGGGAACACCGCTCTTTGTAAGAATCTCAGCAACTGATTGGGTTGATGAAGGTTGGAACATTATCGATTCTGTTGAACTGGCAAAGGAGTTAAAAGAGATCGGGGTCGATCTCATTGACGTTTCAACTGGTGGAAATGTTCACAATGCACCAATCAAGGCAACGCCCGGCTTTCAAGTTCCCTTTGCCGCAGCAATTAAGAATGAGGCCGGAATCCCAACAACTGCAGTTGGTTTGATTACTGAACCTGAGCAAGCTCAATACATTATTGAAACAGGAGAGGCTGATGCAGTCTTTCTTGCACGTGCGATGCTGAGAAATCCACGATGGGCGCTGAGCGCCTCAGAGAAGTTGGGTGTGAAGATTGATTGGCCAGCACCGCTTGATAGAGGTAGAACTCTTCAATAGATAGTTACCAGCTATCGACTGGAATATCCCACGGATCTCGCGGGAGGTCATACTCCATCCGCTCATAGTTATAGACCACACCATGTTTCCATGCAGCAAGATTGGCAAGAGCGCGATCATAGAAACCACCGCCTTGTCCCAATCGATAGCCTTCAGGATCTATTGCCAGTGCTGGAACGAGAACAACATCGATAGCAGAGTAATCTCGGTAGACATCGCCGACTGGTTCATGGAATTTTCCTTGTGCAATGAGAGATTTATCTAGACCATCCCACTCAACCCAATCGATATTTTCTCCATTGATTCGGGGAAGAAGAAGTTTCTTTCCTTGGGCTATTAATGCGCGGTTAAGTTCGTGAGTATGAGGTTCAAATCCGTAGGAATGGTAGGAAGCCACGACGGTAGATTGAGAAATCTCCGGAATTTCTAAGAGATGTAAGAGAGTGTGTTCTACATAACGCTCTTCACGTTGTGCACGCAGGCGACGTCGGAGATTGTTCTTCACATCTGCTCGACTAGTTGCCATTGAAATCCCCTAGAAATATGCCTTCAACAAGTAAGGTTACTGTCTATGTCCGATCGTGTGCGCGTTGATGAGGTACTTACATCTCTGTTAACTCTCTGCACCCCGCTTGACCCATTCGATATGCCGCTCTTGGATGCTCATGGAGCAACCCTTGCTGAGGATGTCTATGCCGGTGAGCGCCTGGTGATGAAGGCGGGAAGTCGTATCCGCTCCACACAGATTGGCTTAGCTGCATCTATTGGCCTAGATCATCTGCCAACCCGCCCTCATCCACGTGTTGTTGTTCTCTCAGCTGGACCCGATCTAGTCGAGCCAGGGATCACGCTTGAAGGCGAAGAGGAGTATGAGACAAATTCTTGGCTACTCACCACTGCCGTTCGCGAGACAGGTGCAGTTGCCTATCGAGTTCACTCAATCCCTGAAAATGAAGATCAACTCAAAGATGCGATTGAAGATCAGCTCGTTCGCGCAGATTTAATCATCATCTCAGGTGAGCGCCACGACGATTCATTTGCTCTCATCACTCGCACGCTCCAGCAATTAGGAGATGTCACTGCAGTCGATGTTGCAATCGAATCGAGCGGTCGCCATAACTACGGAACGATTGGTCCCGATAAAGTCCCAGTGGTGACATTGCCGGGAGATCCAATCGCCGCCTATATCTCCTTTGAACTCCTTGTTCGCCCAATGATTCGCACGATGTTAGGTGCGGCAACGATCCATCGTCCATCTGTGAAGGCTCGCCTTGAGAAAGGGCTCACCTCAACTCCAGGTGTGAGGTCATATATCCGCGGGCTCTTGAGCGAAGATGGAAAATCTGTCGCCCCACTCGGCTCACAAGATGAGCAGGCAACGCTCTCAGATGCCAACGCCTTTATTGCAATCCCTGAGAGCGAAGGTGATGTTCCAGCAGGCGCTGAGGTCACCGTCGTTGTCCTCGAACGTCGTTACATCTAACTCAAGCGGAGATGAGATGACCATGTGGCCAATCACCCTCCATGGTGAACAGGTACAACTACGTCCACCTCGTTTTTCAGATCGCAAGCAGTGGAACCGAGTTCGTGCCGAGAACCGCTTATGGCTAGAGCCATGGGAGGCAACGCTTCCGCAGACCCCTATTGGAGCCCCGGCGAGTGAATTCATCAATAAACGACCATCTTTCTATGCGATGGTCCGCGCACTTCACCATGAAGCGCGCGCTGGGCGGTCATATTCATTTATGGTCTGGCATGGCGAGAATCTCGTTGGCCAGATCACAATGGGTGGAGTCATTTATGGGGCGCTGCGCGGAGCTCATATTGGTTATTGGATCGATAAGAACTATGCGGGGCGGGGCTTCACAACAGATGCGGTCAAGACTCTGACCAGCTTCGCCTTCGATGCCCTTGCCCTCCACCGAATTGAAATCAATATTCGCCCCGAGAATGCGGCATCTATCAGGGTCGCAGAGAAAGCGGGATATCAATTTGAAAGTGATCGCCCCGAATTTCTCCACATTTCAGGGGCTTGGCGGGACCATAAATCATTTGTAAAAGTAAATGATTTGGTGAAATAAACCCCACGGAAATCCCAGAGGTTTTGCGCTCGCCCAACTAATCTTGGCTCATCATGGCGTCGGGAATTATCTATCTAGCAATAGTGGGCATGTGGGTTGCCTATTTCTTGCCTCGCTGGATACATAACAAGAATGAATTCTCCGGAAAGCATGTTGAAAGCTATAAGAGCGCTCTCCGAGCTGTTGCAGGAAAGACACCTGGAGCAAGAATTGGTTCGGGAGTTATCTATACAGATGTTGATCGAGTTGCACGTACCGCTCAGCAGCTCTTACGCCGCAGAATTATCTTCGCCATCATCGTCATTACCTTTATCTCTACCTTAGTAGGAGTTCTTATGAGCACTCTCGCGACTGCTTCCATCCTTCTTCCACTGACAGGTTTGATCATCTACATCGCCAGTGTTCGACGCCAAGCCAATGCAGAGGCAATTCAACATCGACGTATGGATGCGATTCATCGCCGCACCGAAGGTGTTTCACATACCAACTTGCAGGAAGTTATCGCTCCAAAGTCATCTACTGAGCACTGGATTCCATTTGCAGAGCGCGAACTCTCTGGCGTCACAATCCTTCCTAAGGGAACAGCAGCAGCTCGCGCACAGTGGCAGCCAAATGAAGTTCCACTTCCAACATATGTCACAGCACCAAAGGCGATTCAGCCAAAGAGAATTATTGATCTCACCGAGCCAGGTAAGTGGAGCGATGAGCAGGAGGCGCTAGAACGTGCAGCGCTTGCGGCGGCTGCGCCTTCACGTGATGAGATTTTTGATCAGCAATTGGCAGATGAAGCGGTAGAACGTCTTCGTGCTAATCGCGCTGCAAATCAGTAATTAAATCCAGCTAGCAAACCACATATGAGCCTGCCATGACTCATATGTAATGACCTGTCCCAAATAGAGCGGCAAGAAGTAGATGAAGTTAGCTGCGATAGCCAGGAATAGCGTCAGTAAAACTATCTGGGAGATGCGATAGGCGCGATCGCTTCTCTTGCGCTGCGACGTGAGATAAAGACGTGCGCAGAAGACGAGAGCCAGGATCATAAATGGCTCAAATGCAATGGCATAGAAAGAGAAGACGGTGCGCTGTTGGAAGAAGAACCAAGGCAGATAGCCAGCTGCCATCCCCGCGACAATAATTGTGACAGCAGGATCAAATGTACGTTGAATCAATGATCGAATCCAAAATCCAATAACAACTGCAACTGCAATAGTTGCCGCCCACCAAAGTAGCGGCGTGCCAAGGGCGAGAACTTCTTGAGAACAACTTTCAGCACCACAACTTTTTGGCGTTTCATAGAAGAAACTAGTTGGTCGACCCATAACTAGCCATGACCAAGGATTTGCTTGGTAGGGATGTTTCTCTGAGAGGCCTGTATGAAAGTTGAGCATCTCCTGGTGATAGTAGATGAGAGAAGAGATGGGATTGCTTGAGTGAAAACGATCCCATCCACGATCTGATGCAAACCATCCCCACCACGAAGTGATGTATACGGCAAGCGGAAGAACTCCAAAGGCTCCAATTCGAGTAAGTGCTGGGCGAATGAGATCTCGCCCAGTGTGATGAGCAAATACTCGATAGAGCGCAATGAGGCCAAAGATTAAGATGAAATAGAGCGCGCTCCACTTCGTGGCGAGTGCAAGTCCTAAGAAGAGCCCACACCACCAATAGCGTCGTGCGATAAAGAGGTAGGTAGCTGCCAAGAGGAAGAAGGCCAGGAAGTTATCGAGTAACGCAGTACGTGAATGCACGAGCGCAAGGCCATCTATTGCCATTAACCCTGCTGCAAGAGCAGTCAATAGCGGTGAGTAGAAGAGTCGGTGGGCAATCAATGCGATGAGAAGAATCATTAAAGATCCCACAAGAGCTGTCATAAATCGCCAGCCCAGTGGATTGTCACCAAAGAACTTCATTCCAATTGCAATCATCCATTTTCCTACGGGTGGATGAACTACAAACTCAGATTCCGCCCCACCTACCTCAACCCCATACTTGAGGAAGTCGCGTGCTCCATCGACGTAGTAGACCTCATCAAAGATTGGCGTCTTAATCGATGCGATATTAAAGAGTCGCAAGATGAAAGAGGCCAAAGCGATGAGTATCGGGGCGATAGCTGCGACCATGAGTTAAGAATATGGGAAGATAGCCATATGGCACTCACCCTTGCAGCGACTCCACTCGGAAACCCGCTCGATGCAAGCCCGCGTCTGAGAGCTGCAATTGAGAGCGCTGAGATTATCGCCGCTGAAGATTCTCGCCGCTTCCATCGCCTTGCCTCAGATATCAGCGCCACCTTCACCGCAAAGGTGCTCTCATTTTTTGAAGGCAATGAGAGTGATCGCACGCAAGAGCTTCTGGTTGCACTAAGGGATGGAAAGAAAGTTCTAGTTCTCTCTGATGCAGGAATGCCAACAATTAGCGATCCTGGTTTTAGATTGATGCGCGATGCAATTGCAGAGAAGATTGAAGTGCATGTGATTCCCGGACCGAGTGCGCCAACTATGGCAATTGCATTGAGTGGACTTCCTACAGATCGCTTTACCTTTGAAGGTTTCGCCCCTCGCACATCAGGAGCCCGGATTGCTTTCTTTGAATCACTGAGATTTGAAGAACGCACGATGGTTCTCTTTGAGGCGCCTCACAGGCTCTTGGAATCTCTCTCTGATGCCGCCTCAATTCTTGGCGGTGATCGCCATGGCGCAATCTGCCGTGAGATGACTAAGACTTATGAAGAGACAATTCGTGGAACTCTCGATCAATTAGTCGAGTGGGCCGCCAGCCATGAAGTCCTCGGTGAAATTACCTTGGTCTTTGCGGGAGTTGAGGTGGGCGCTGAGGCGGCCACCAATAGTCAGATGGTCGCTCGCGTGCGTGAATTTGAAGCAGCGGGGATGGATCGAAAGAGCGCGATTGCCACTGTGGCGCAAGAGCTGGATTTACCTAAGAAGCTGGTCTATGCCGCGGTAGTTGAGGATAAGAACTCCAATTAGAATACGCAGATGAAGTCCTTCTATCTGACGACTCCGATTTACTACGTCAACGACGCCCCTCACATCGGCCATGCCTATACAACTGTTGCAGGCGATGTGCTGACTCGTTGGCACCGTCAACGTGGTGAATCAGTCTGGTTCCTCACCGGAACAGATGAGCATGGTCAGAAAGTGATGCGCACAGCGGAAGCAAATGGCGTAGCTCCACAAGCCTGGGCCGATAAGTTGGTTGAAGATGCATGGAAGCCAAATTGGCGTGCACTCAACATTGCAAATGATGACTTTATCCGCACCACTGAAGATCGCCACATGGATCGCGTGCAGAAGTTTCTCACCTCATTGAAAGATAAGGGATATATCTATCAAGGCGACTTCGAAGGCCCATATTGCGTTGGCTGCGAAGAGTTTAAGTTGCCAGGAGATCTCCTTGAGGGAAATCTCTGTCCGATTCATAGCAAGCCAGTTGAGAATGTGAAAGAGACCAACTGGTTCTTCAAGCTCTCTGAATTTACTCAACCACTGCTAGATCACTACAAGAAGAATCCAGATGCCTGCCAGCCAGAGTCTGCACGTAATGAGGTTGTAGCGTTTCTTGAAGGTGGAGTTCGTGATTTATCAATTTCACGTTCAACATTTGATTGGGGTGTTCCAGTTCCTTGGGATACCGACCAAGTTGTCTATGTCTGGTTCGATGCGCTTCTCAACTATGCAACTGCGGTCGGGCTCACTGATGATCCAGCATCTGAAGGTGGTAAGAAGTTTGCTCAGACCTGGCCTGCCGATGTTCACCTCGTTGGAAAAGATATCTTGCGCTTCCACGCTGTTATCTGGCCGGCTATGTTGATGGCAGCAGGCCTTGCCGTACCTAAGAAGGTCTTTGCTCATGGCTGGCTACTTGTTGGTGGCGAAAAGATGTCTAAGTCAAAGCTGACAGGTATTGCACCATCTGATATCACCGATCACTTTGGTGTTGATGCCTTCCGTTACTACTTCCTACGAGCCATTCCATTTGGTAGCGATGGTTCTTTCTCTTGGGAAGATATGAGCGCCCGTTACACATCAGAGCTCGCCAATGACTTTGGAAACCTCGCTTCACGCCTAGCTGCGATGGTTGAAAAGTACTGCGGTGGAGTACTTCCAGCGGTAGCCCAGGATGCTGAACTTTCAGCATCACTTAAGGCAACAGTTGCGACCGCAGATGCAGCGATGCAGGCCCTAGATTTCCAGGGTGGAATCACAGCGATTATGGATTTCTGTAAGCAGGTCAATGGCTTTGTCACTATCAAGGAGCCGTGGATTCTCGCTAAGGATCCTGCAAATCAGAAGACTTTAGAAGATGTTCTCTATAACACCGCTGAATCATTGCGCGCTCTCGCCGTATTGCTTCATCCAGTGATGCCTGCAACCACAGAGATTCTCTGGGAGTCTCTAGGGGCAAAGGCTGCACTTGGTGAAATTGGTGGACAGAAGATTGAGAACGTTGCTCAGTGGGGACAACTTCCACCAGGAGCCACAGTCACCAAGACTCCCGTCCTCTTCCCACGCCTTGAGGTGAAGGAATAATTCTTTATGGCTGATCGCCACAATCGCGATATCGATCGTGACTTTGCGCCGCTTCCGGAGCCACTACCAATTCCTGTTGCCGATGCTCATGCTCATATTGAGATCGTGACTAACGATTTTCCAGATTCAGAATCTGTTCGTCGCGTATTAGATGAAGCAAAGTCTGTTGGAGTAGATCGCATCGTGCAGGTGGGGTATTCAGCTGAGCAATCTCAATGGTGTGCAGCGCTTGCTGATCTCTACCCAGGTCGCGTACTTGCAGCAGTTGCTCTCCATCCCAATGAAGCGCCAGTTGTTGAAGATTTAGCAGCTGATCTTGCAATCATTGAGGAGCTTGCCTACATGCCGCGCGTGCGAGCAATTGGTGAGACAGGCCTTGACTATTTCCGCACCCCACCCGAGCTCCGTGGAGTCCAGCAAGAGTCTTTTAAGTGGCATATCGAGATGGCGAAGAAGACAACTAAAGCCCTTGTTATCCATGATCGCGATTCACATGATGATGTTCTCTCCGTCTTACTTGAAGTTGGCGCACCCGAGAAAACTGTCTTTCACTGTTTTTCAGGTGATGTAGAAATGGCAAAGACTTGTATTGAACGCGGTTACATCCTCTCCTTCGCAGGAACTATGACTTTTAAGAACGCCCCTGCTCTAAGAGAAGCGGTCAAGCTTGTGCCACATGAGCAACTTCTCGTAGAGACAGATTCACCATTTCTCGCTCCCACACCTCATCGCGGGATGCAGAACACTCCAGCCCAAATCCCCACAATCGTTCGGGCGATGGCGGCAGAGCGTGGTGAAGATTTAGCTCAGCTCTGCGATGCTCTATCGCGCAACACCGAGCGCGTCTTTGGATCATTTGCATGAGCCTTCTCGGAGCGGCAGAGATCCGGGAGTTAGCTGCAGCCCTTAATCTCACACCTTCAAAATCTCTCGGGCAGAACTTTGTCCATGATGGAAATACCTGCCTCAAAATTGTGCGCACCGCAGGCGTTCAACCTGATGATGTTGCGATGGAGATTGGCCCTGGGCTTGGCTCGCTTACCCTTGCGATGATGCAAGAGGCGAAAGCAGTTGTTGTCGTAGAAATTGATAAGCGATTGGCAGATCAACTTCCCATCACTGCTGCAAAGCACGCGGATAATCCCGAGAAGCTCACCGTCATCAATAAAGATGCGCTTCAGATTGATTCACTCCCAATCGATCCCACTGTATTGATTGCCAATCTGCCATATAACGTCTCTGTTCCTGTCTTTCTCCATATGCTCGAGAAGTTTCCGACACTGCGCACTGGAGTGGTCATGGTTCAAGCTGAGGTGGCAGATCGCTTAGCAGCTCAACCATCAACAAAAGAGTATGGCGTTCCAAGTGTGAAGGCTGCTTGGTGGGCTGAGGTGACAGGTGCGGGAGTTGTATCTAGACAGATTTTCTGGCCAGTACCTAATGTGGAATCAAAGCTCGTGGCATTCACAAGGCGAGCAACACCAGGTGATGAAGCGCTTCGCCGTCGCACCTTTGAAATCATCGATCTAGCATTTGCACAACGACGCAAGATGCTCCGCTCGGCTCTCTCATCACGCTATGGAGGTTCAGCTCCCGCAGAGGCGGTTCTATCAGCTGCCGGAATTGATCCCACTCTCCGTGGTGAGGCTCTGGAAATCTCATCCTTTGTTGAAATCGCACAGCACGAAATAACTCTGAAAGAGATAGGCTCATAGCGTGCCATTGAATTCTGTAACTGTGCGAGTGCCGGCAAAGGTAAATTTGCAGCTCTCTGTTGGGCCACGTGAAGCCAATGGTTATCACAACCTTGTCTCGGTCTTTCAGGCCGTATCTCTCTTTGATGATGTCACTCTGACAAAATCACATCCGGGAAGCGGTGTGACAATCTCTGTCACAGGAGAGCAGACACATGGAGTTCCTGAAGATGGATCAAACCTTGCGGTAAAGGCTGCGCAGTTAATTGCAGATAAGTTTGATATTGATGTCGATGTTCATATTGAGGTGAAGAAATCGATCCCGGTAGCAGGTGGCATGGCAGGTGGCTCAGCAGATGCAGCAGCAACACTTGTTGCCATGGATGCTCTCTATAAGTTAGAGGCAAGTAGGGAAGAGCTCCTTGAACTAGGTAGCCAACTTGGCAGCGATGTTCCATTTATGATCGCAGGCGGCACTGCTGTAGGAACTGGTCGCGGTGACCAGCTCACGCCAGCGCTCTCTCGCGGTCTCTATCACTGGGTCTTTGCTCTCTCCACAGTGGGGCTATCAACCCCTGCTGTCTATGCTGAATGCGATCGTATGCGCGCAGAGTTAGAGGTTGCAGATCCAAAGGTAAGCGATGCGCTGATGCAGGCACTGCTTACAGGTAATCCTGAGTTGGTCGGTAACGCTCTCACAAATGATCTTCAGAAACCTGCCTGTTCACTCCGCCCGGCACTTGAGTTAGTCCTTGAAGTGGGAAGAGATTATGGAGCCCTCGGTGCAATCGTCTCAGGCTCTGGCCCTACTGTTGCATTTCTCGTTGCCAATGAAGAGGCAGGTCTTGATTTAGCGGTTGCCCTCACTGCAAGTGGAGTTGTGGGAAGCGTTGCACGTGCCACCGGCCCAGTTCATGGCGCCCGCGTTATCTAATTCGTAAGTAAATAACTATTCAGGATCTGTATCGAAGTTTGCTGCCAGGCGACTTAATAAATCAGCAAGTTCTGCCTGCTCACTCTTATTGAGATCGGTAAGAAAAGTCCGCTCATTCTTGAGAAGTTGATCGAGTGCAATATCAACTTTCTTCATGCCAAGTGCGGTGAGAGTAACTAGTGAGCCACGACCATCGCTGGGATCAGGTTGGCGTGTGATGAGCTTTAACTCTTCCAGTCGATCAAGTCGATTTGTCATTGTTCCACTTGAGACCATCGTCTCTTGCATAAGCTGGCTAGGAGAGAGGGTGTGAGGTGCTCCTGCTCGACGAAGTGCGGCTAAGACATCAAAACCCCAGAGTTCAAGATCGGCAAATGCATCTCTGCGAGCTAAATCGAGATGTCGGGCGATGCGGGTGATGCGACTTAAGATTGCAAGAGGAGAGAGGTCGGCATCTGGTCGCTCTCGCTTCCAGGCTGCGATGAGACGGTCTACCTCATCACGATGGTCTAGATCATGCGGGCGAGATGATTCGTCGCGGTCATTCTCCATGCGGGCAAGGCTATCTGAAATGTGGCAGCGGCTGTCAGTTTGGAAAGTCAGGCGGTGATAAGGGAGAATATAGGTTCCGCCATTGTGTAGTGGCTAGCACATGGGCCTTTGAAGCCCAGGGTCCAGGATCGATACCTGGTGGCGGAGCAATATATTGCCCGCAGATAGTGAGGCAGGCTGGCTTATCCGCAAAATAAGGTTGAGCAAGTAGACTGCAACCATGAGCCTGGAAACCGTAGTCATTCTCGCTGCGGGTGAAGGCACGCGAATGAAGTCGAAGACTCCCAAGGTTCTCCATACCGTTGCTGGTCGCTCACTTCTCGGACATGTGATTGCCGCTTGTGAAGAACTCCAGGCGAAGAATCTAAGAGTCGTAGTTGGTTCAGGGCGTGAACAGGTGGAGGCCCACCTATCGGAGATTGCACCCGCTGCAACGACTATCTTTCAAGAACATCGCGGCGGCACCGGACATGCGACGCAACTTGCGCTCGCAGATCTCACACCACAGGGCACCATCCTCATCTTGGCCGGCGATACACCGATGCTTAAAGGTCAATCTTTAGCTCAACTCCTTGAGGGCCACCACGCTGGCGGCTTTACCGCCTCAGTCCTTACGGCAGAGCACCCAGAGCCAACGGGTTATGGACGCATAATCCGAGGTGATGATGGATCACTTCTTCGCATTGTGGAAGAGAAAGATGCTGATGAGTTTGAAAAAGCTATTGAAGAGATTAACTCAGGAGTCTATGCCTTCGATGCTGTGAAGTTAGCTGGGGCTATCGGAAAGCTTCGCAATGACAATGCCCAGGGCGAGCTTTATCTCACCGATGTGATTGAGATTTTACGCAATGACGGTGGAAAGATCGCAGCTGTCTGTATCGATGACTTCACAGAGACCCTTGGCGTTAACGATAGAGTCCAATTGGCTGAGGCAGCGGCACTTCTTCGCGATCGTATCAATGAGAAGTGGATGAGAGCGGGCGTCACAATTGTTGATCCTGCAACCACATGGATTGATGACACAGTGACAATTTCTGCAGATGTGACAATTCTTCCTGGAACTTCATTGACCGGTAAGACTGCTATTGGAAGCGGCGCTGTTATTGGCCCACGAACATCTCTTGATGATTGCGCAGTTGCAAATGGCGCAGAAGTTAAAGAATCCCATGCAATCTCAGCTGTCATCGGTGAAAATGCCAGCGTTGGTCCTTTCACATATCTACGCCCTGGCACAATCTTGGCTGCCCACACCCGCGCCGGTGCTTTTGTTGAGATGAAGAATTCAACCCTTGGTGAAGGTTCAAAGGTCCCACATCTTTCCTATGTGGGAGATGCCTCAATCGGTGAAGGCACCAATATTGGTGCCGCCACAATATTTGTTAACTATGACGGGGTTGAGAAGCACCAGACAACTGTCGGCGATCATGTCCGAATTGGTAGTGACAGCATGCTCGTTGCCCCCGTCACAATCGGTGATGGCGCCTACACAGCAGCCGGATCTGTTATTACTGAAGATGTCCCGGCAGGCGCGATGGGTGTTGGTCGTGCACGCCAGCGAAATGTAATAGGTTGGGTACTGCGTAAGCGCCCAGGCACCAAGTCAGCTGATGCAGCAGCTTCAGCTCCAAGCAACGACCAGGAAGGCTGATACTCGTGAGCGAAATCCGTTTATCCTCAGAGAAAAAACTTCGTCTCTTTTCTGGGCGTGGATTTCCAGAGCTATCGCAGGCTGTTGCTGAGGAGTTAGGAATTCCTCTCACACCGACATCTGCATATGACTTCGCCAATGGTGAAATCTTCGTTCGATTTGAAGAATCAGTTCGCGGTTGCGATGCCTTTGTTATTCAATCCCATGCAACACCTATTAATAAGCAGATCATGGAACAACTCATCATGGTCGATGCTCTTAAGCGCGCATCAGCCAAGCGCATCACGGTTGTCACACCTTTTTATGGATATGCTCGTCAAGATAAGAAGAGCCGTGGTCGCGAGCCAATCACAGCGCGCCTCATGGCAGATCTCTTTAAAGCAGCTGGCGCCGATCGCTTAATGGTTGTCGATCTCCACACATCACAGATTCAAGGTTTCTTTGATGGTCCAGTGGATCATCTCTTCGCACTTCCGATGCTCGCCGATTATGTTGGAAGCAAGGTAGATCGCAATTCACTCACAATTGTTTCGCCTGATTCAGGGCGCGTTCGCGTGGCAGAACGCTGGTCAGAACTTCTCGGAGGTTGCCCAATCGCCTTTATCCATAAGACTCGAGATCCTCTTGTTCCTAACGAGGCAGTTGTTGGAAAGGTAGTTGGTGAGGTTGAAGGACGCACTTGTGTTGTTATCGATGACATGATCGACACC